>NZ_QSFR01000008.1:0-1765 GCF_003467925.1 Collinsella sp. AM43-1
CCTATTTGCTCAATGTGTTCGGCTGAGATCGGAAATCAACCGACGTTTCCCCAGATAAAACCTGCCAAAATAAACCTGTTCCTTTTTGGCAGGTTTTAAAGGCAAACGGTGAAGGTGATCTGGTTGCCGTGACCGGATACGGTGGCGGCGCCTCCATGGGCCTCGGCGATGGCACGCACCACGGACAGGCCCACGCCCGAGCCACCCGTCTTGGAGCTGCGCGACGCATCCGCACGATAGAAGCGATCGAACAATCGGTCCAGGTCGCCCTCGGGCAGCTCGTCCACGGCGTTCGTTACGACAAGCTCGGCGGCGCCCTTGCCTTTGCCGTGCGAAACGGCGCACAGGCTCAGCTCAATCACGCTGCCCTCGCTCGCATAGCGCGTGGCGTTGTCCAGTAGCAACTCAACCACCTGCGCCACCGCCGCGGCATCGGCATGGGTCCGCACGCCGGTCGCAATCGACGTCGACAGGCGCTTACCGCCTGAGACCACCACCGACTTAAACGGCGCCGCCGCCTTGTTCACCGCCTCCGAAAGATCGATCGACGCCATGGTAAAGCCCGCCGAGCCCTCGTCCATGCATGCCAAGAACACCAAGCGCTCCGTGAGCGCCGATAATAGCGCACCCGCACTCGCCTTAGTGCTGCCTTAGCAGGTCGATGAGCATATTTAAAAAAGCAAGGTTATAGCTTAGTCGGACTTAAGGAACGGGCGGCTTCACATCTCGCCCTGCAAACAACGCCCGTACAGCGAGCGCGCTTGCCGCATGGGCGTTGCGGCCGCCTGCAGCTTATAGATAGGCACCCTCGAGGCGCAGCAGCCACTCCTTGCGATCCAGTCCACCGGCGTATCCGTTGAGCGATCCGTCGGCCGCGACCACGCGATGGCACGGCACGATAATCGAAATAGGGTTGCGAGCGACCGCAGCCCCCACCGCGCGAGGAGATACAACGGGCGCTTCATTTCCCGGCACACGATGTCGAGCCGCAACACGCTGGGCGATCTCGCCATACGTAGCGACCTCGCCACGCGGAATTGAAAGTAGCTCAAACCAAACCTCACGCTGAAACGCCGTGCCAATCAAATGCAACGGCGGCGTAAACCGAGGCTCCTGCCCCGCAAAATAGGCGTTGAGCCAAGCCCAAGAACGCTCTTGCACCGAAGAAGCCGCGCCATTGGCCGGATTTACCGTCTGCATGCCCCCGGCACCCGAAACTGCATCGGTGCCCTCAACGTATTCGGCGCTTTCTTTAAGAAGCGTGGAACCAAAGTGCTCCTGCCCCTCAAACCAAAGCCCCGTCAGACCGCGGCCATCAGCGGCAAGCAAGATTTCGCCCAAAGGCGAAGCAAACGTCGTCGTGACCACCAGCGGCTCCCTTCAAAACTCCGCAACATAATACCGCGAATTGTACAGACAACCCCGCAGATACGTCTGGGCGGGCTCGCAATTACTTAAGCGAGACTGTTTTCCCTAATCAAGCGAAAAAGACGCAGGGCATCGACACCAGAGCGGTACCCCTGTCAGCCGAGCTCTAATACTTTCCCGAGAAGTGAACGAGTAAAAACGAAGTCCCGGAGCATCCACACCTTTAGACCGCAAAACCGCAGGATTCGCGCTGCAAAACCGCAGGACATAGCAATCAAAAAATGCCAATGCTTCGGGGGTCCAAATAAGGTCGTTCACTTCACGGGAAAAGTATTAGACCTCAATTCGCACCAAGCCCAAAGTCACCCCAGGCAGCAGGCGCGAAGCGCCGAGGCCG
>NZ_QSFR01000008.1:1803-126864 GCF_003467925.1 Collinsella sp. AM43-1
CCGCCGGGACTAGGGCCCGCAACAACCACGTGCCCCCACATCAGCCCAGCGGCCCCAACCAGCAACGGCCCCATCGCAGGCCGCTCGCAGCCGAGTCACCGCAGGCGGGGGCCGGGCTTGGTTTTCAGAACATTCCGCAGACCAGTGTGGCGCCTTGTCCGCAGCTCCGAAGGAGCAGGACAAGGCGCCACACATGGTCGAGGACGCTCTGAAAACCAAGCCCGGCCCCCGCCGGACAGGTCCACCGCTACTCGCAGAGCAGCTTAGCGATCTGGACGGCGTTGGTTGCCGCGCCCTTACGGATTTGGTCGCCGCAGCACCAGAAGGTAATGCCACGTGCGGCCTCGGGGTTCGAGATGTCGCGGCGTACGCGACCGACCCAAATCAGGTCCTGGTCGGAGGTGTCCATCGGCATGGGGAAGCGATCGTGCGCATCCTCGGCACTCATGTCGTCAACCAGCTTGACGCCCGGAGCGGCAGCCAGCGCAGCACGGGCCTCTTCCACCGTGATGTCGCGCTCAAACTCGAGCGTAATGCTCTCGGAGTGCGAGCGCAGCACGGGCACGCGCACGCAGGTGCAGTTCACGCGCAGCTCGGGCAGGTGCATGATCTTGCGGCCCTCGTTTTGCAGCTTCATCTCCTCGGAGGTAAAGCCCTCTTCCTTGACGCCGCCAATCTGCGGAATCAGGTTGCTCGCCAGCTGGGCGGCAAACGCGCGCGGCTCGGGAATCTCTTCGCCACGGCCCAGGGCGGCCAGCTGGGCCTCAAGCTCGGCCATGCCGGGGGCACCAGCGCCCGAAGCCGCCTGGTACGTCGAGACGATCATGCGCTTCACGCCAGCGAGCTGATGCAGCGGCCACGTGGGAACCAGGCCGATAATGGTCGCGCAGTTGGGATTGGCGATAAGACCGTGATGCCACTTGATGTCGTCGGCATTAATCTCGGGCACGACCAGCGGTACCTCGGGATCCATACGGAAGGCATGGCTGTTGTCGACCACGACGGCGCCGCGCTTGACGGCCTCGGGCAGCAGCTCCTTGGCGATATCGTCGCCGGCAGCGCCGAGCACGATGTCGCAGCCCTCAAAAGCCTCGGGGCAAGCCTCCTCAATCACAGCCTGCTCGCCGCGGAACTCGACGGTCTTGCCCGCAGAGCGTGCGCTCGCCAGCAGCTTGAGCTTGCCGACCGGGAACTCCTGCTCGTTCAGGCACTCGAGCATCTGGGTGCCCACGGCTCCCGTCGCGCCCAAAATAGCAACCGTGTACTGTTTCATGCTTCCCCCTTTAAAGGTTGTGGCTATCGCCCGCACGCCAAGCAGGCCGATTATTGTTGCCAGTGTATACAAGAACGGGGCAGGCACGAAACCCGCCCCGTCGAAACGAAACCGAAACGAAACGCCCCGCCGTAGATTTTTTGACATGACCCAAAAATCTACCGAGCAGTCGCTACTTTTTGAGCGCGGCCAGAGCGGGATCAACCGGCGCGGAAGCCTCCAGGTCGGAGACCTTCACAATGCCATTTTCGTCGGAGAAGGCACGGTAAATGGTCCGAATCGCCAGGTCAAAGTCCTTCTCCTCGACACCGATAATGATGTTGATCTCGTCGCAGCTCTGCGAAATCATACGCACGCTCACGCCAGCCTGGCCGAGCATGCCAAACAGATGGCCCGAGATACCTGCACGGCCGCGCAGGTTACGACCGACGGTCGCGATAAGCGCCAGACCCTCAACGACCTCGATCTCGAGCGGCTCGACCTCCTGCTGGATGTCGCCCACGAGTGAGTACAGCGAATCGTGCACATCCTGCTCCTGCACCACGGCGCCAAAGCGGTCGACGCCGGTGGGCATATGCTCGACGGAAACGTCATAGCGCTCGAAGACCGAAAGCGCACGGCGCATAAAGCCAACGCGGGGCTTGGTGCGGTCGCGGGCCACGTTGATGGCGACAAAACCGCGCTTGCCGGTCACGCCGGTAATGATGGGCTCTGCCTCGCCTTCATCAGCCGTCTCGCTAATGATGGTGCCGGGGTCCTGCGGCGCATTGGTGTTCTTGATGACCAGCGGAATGCCCGCCTCGCGCACGGGGAACACGGCCTCCTCGTGCAGGACGCTTGCGCCCATGTACGAAAGCTCGCGCAGCTCCTCGTAAGTAACGCGCGCAATGGGCTGAGCCTCGGGAACAATACGCGGGTCGGCAGAATAGAAGCCCGAGACGTCGGTCCAGTTCTCGTACAGGTCGGCGCCCAGGCACTTGGCCAGAATCGAGCCCGAGATATCGCCGCCGCCACGATCGAGCAGCTTGATCTGGCCCTCACGCGTCGCGCCGTAGAAACCGGGCATAACAAAGCCGCCCTGCTGACCGTACTCCTGCACCAGCTCGGAGGTGCGATTCATGCTGAGCGTACCGTCGTGATGGAACGCCACGACCGTCGCGGCATCCAGGAACGGCAGGCCCAGGTACTCGGCCATCAGGCGAGCGGTAAAGTACTCGCCGCGGCTTACGAGCTCCTCAGTAGAGTAGCCACCGGAGCGAGCACGCTCGGCAAAGGCCGCAAACTCTTCGCGGATGGGATAGGTGAGCCCCAGCTCGTCAGCGATATCAAAATAGCGCTGGCCGATGTCCTCGAGCAGCTCCTCGCACGACACGTGGTACTTGACGTGCGCGTTGACCAAGTAGAGCAGATCGGTCACCTTGGTGTCGCCCTTAAAACGGCGACCGCAGGCAGAAACCACCACAAAACGGCGGGCCGGGTCGGCATCGACAATGGCCTTGATCTTCTTAAAGTGTTCGGCGTCGGCGACCGACGAGCCGCCAAACTTGGCAATCTTAATCATGGGCTGGAGGTTACCTTTCTAAAAAGCCTCTGCGAACCTATTTTGCGCGCTCTGATACCATGGTTTCACCGATTGGGACCAAGGCATCCGAGGAGCAGTGTTATATGGGAACTTATCATAGTACACGAGGACGCACTTTATCGTGCTCAAGTAAGGTGGCAATCCGTACCGGCATCGCTCCCGACGGGGGTTTGTTTGTCTCGGACGAGCTCGGCACCCAGCAGGTCGATATCAGCTCGCTTGCAGATAAATCGTACTTTGAAATCGCTCAAGATGTGTTGGGAATGTTACTGAATGATTACACGACCGAAGAAATATCGGCCTGTGTGAATGAGGCATACCGCGGCACGTTCGCGAGCGAAGAGGTCACGCCGCTCGTCAAACTCGACGCCGCACCGGGCGCTGACGTCCCTCAGACCTATGTGATGGAGCTCTTTGGCGGCCCCACAAGCGCCTTCAAGGACGTCGCCCTGCAGATGCTCCCCCGTCTGACGGCCCGCACTTCCGCCAAGGACGGCGGCGCCGAGCGCATCATGATCGTCACCGCCACGTCGGGCGACACGGGCAAGGCAGCACTCGCCGGCTTTGCCGACGCCCCGGGCACGGGCATCACCGTCTTTTATCCCGAGGGCAAAGTCAGCCGCGTGCAGAATCTGCAGATGTCCACCCAGGAGGGCGATAACGTCGCCGTCTGCGGCATTCGCGGCAACTTTGACGACGCCCAGAGTGCCGTCAAGCGCATCTTTGCCGATAAGGAGCTTGCCGAGCGTCTTGAGGCCGCCGGCACAGTGCTTTCGAGCGCCAACTCCATCAACGTCGGCCGTCTGGTGCCGCAGGTCGTCTACTACTTTGCCGCCTATGCGCAGCTGTTGCGCGCCGGCGCCATCGAGGCCGGCGACGCCGTGGAGTTCTGCGTACCGACCGGCAACTTTGGCGACATCCTGGCCGGCTACTATGCCAAGCGCATGGGTCTGCCCGTCGCCAAACTCGTCGTGGCCAGCGACAAGAACAACGTGCTCGCCGACTTCCTGACCACCGGCGTCTACGACCGCAACCGTCCGTTCTTCACGACCATCTCGCCGTCGATGGACATCCTCATCAGCTCCAACCTGGAGCGCATGCTGTACTTCCTGTCCGATGGCGACTGTGAGCTCGTTGCCGGCCTTATGGAGCAGCTTGCCCAGACCGGCCGCTACGAGGTGCCCGCCGAGCTGCTGGCCAAGATCCAGAGCGTCTTTGGCTGCGGTTGGGCCAGCGAAGACGAGGTCCGCGCTGCCATCAAGAGCTGCTGGGATGCGAACGGCTACGTAATCGACCCGCACACCGCTTGCGGCTATCACGTCTTTGAAAAGGTCGCTCCCGCCGAGGGCGCCAAGGCCCGCGTGCTACTTTCGACCGCCAGCCCCTACAAGTTCCCGCGCGCCTGCTGCGACGCCCTGGGGCTCGACGTTCCCGAAGACGACTTTGAGGCCATGCGCGTGCTCGAGCAGGCAACCAACACGGTTGCCCCGATCCAACTCGCCGAGCTCGAGTCCAAGCCCGTCCGCTTCGAAGACGTCTGCGACGTAGCCGACATGGCCAACTACGTAGAGTCTGCAGCAAAAAAGATGGCTACCAACTAAACCCCTTATTAAGCGCCGGCGAAAGCCGGCGCACCTTCTTTCATCAGATAACCCCCGGGATGATGACGAACGCGCACAGCGTGCCTGGCTGTTTAGTTCGTCGCGAGTTCCGCACGCAAAGGAAAGCACTTAATGTGCTTTCCGTCTTGCGCAGGACTGTCCGAGCAGCGAACTAAACAGCCAGGCACGCCAGGAGGACCCACATGATCAAAATCACCGTCCCAGCAACGAGCGCCAACTTGGGCATCGGCTACGACACCCTCGGCATGGCCGTCAGCCTCTACTCGCACTTCACCTTCGAGCGCGCCGACAAGCTCACCATCACGGGCTGCCCCGAGGAGTTCCAAAACGAGAATAACCTGGTCTATGTGAGCTTTGTCGATGCTCTGGCCGCCTGGGGCGAGCCGGCCTTCCCCGTCGCTATCGACATTCAGACCGACGTGCCCGTCGCCCGCGGCCTGGGTTCCAGCTCCACCTGCGTCGTCGCCGGCATTATGGCGGCCGCCGCGCTGACGGGCCACACCGTCGACCGTGCCGAGCTCGTCCGCATTGCCACCGAGGTCGAGGGTCATCCCGATAACGTCGCCCCCGCTATCCTGGGCGGTGCCGTCTGCTCCTTTACGCCGACCGATTCGCTCCCCCAGTGCCTGCGCTACGAGGTGAGCGATCGCCTGCGTTTTATTACCGTGATTCCGCCCTACGAGGTACACACGAGTGAGGCGCGCAAGGTCGTGCCGCAGGAGATTCCGCTTTCCACCGCCGTATGGCAGATGGGCCGCATCGCCGGCATGACGCGCGGTCTCGAGACCGGCGATCTGGACCTGATTGCCGCCGCCAATGACGACCGTATTCAGGAGCCCTATCGCCGTCGTCTGATTCCCGATTACAATGCCGTGCGCGACACCTGCCTTAACGGCGGCGCTAAGACCATCTGGATCAGCGGCTCGGGCTCGACCCTCATGGCCGTGACCGACGACACCATCGTGGCAAAGTTCCTGCAGGTCAAGCTGCGCGAGCAGTTCCCCAAGTGTGACACGCATATCCTCACGTGCGACACCGAGGGCGCTCAAATCGAGTACCTGTAGACATCCTCCTCATATACCTGTCCGGGACGGTCGGGATGTTCCCTCAAAATCGTCCTCGCGCATGAAGGCCCCTTGTCCTGCTCCTGCGGAGCGACGGACAAGGGGCCTTCGCGCTGCGGAATGATTTTGAGGGAACATCCCGACCGTCCCTGCGCCTACCTTACTGAGGATGTCTACAGGGACCCACGCTTTGAAAGGGCGCCGGGCTGATAGTTTGGCTTTTTATTGGTAGGGGCTCTTGCTAGGCTGGAGCACTTCCTAGAGGCGAGCATCGGCTGTGTGCTTGGTTTAGGCGGCGCTGGTTTCTTTGTATTCGAAGACTGGTTCTAGGAGGTCTTCGATGTTGCAGTGTAGAACTTTCGCCATATCCCTTACGCTTGTTACCGAAGCTTCGTTGATGTTTCTTTGGCGTTGTTCGTACATTTGAATTGAGCGGAGTGATACGCCCGATTCGTATGCCAGATCTTGTTGGGTTTTCTTGAGCCTCTTTCTTGCTAACGCAAGTTTGGTTTGCCTGGACGCTTTTTTCGCCATATCGCAGACGAGGCGAGCCACGCGTTCCTCCGAGGCTTCGTGCCAGGGGTAGTACAGACTGCGTAGCGCATCGAATGGAACGACATGCAGCAAATCTTCGAAAGACTCTCCTAGGCGCCACTGAAGGTATGCCAATATCCAGCCTGTCCAATATTCCGGTGTCTTTTCGAATCGGTAGGTTCGATTTGGCATCGGCCTTGATTGATAGCCGGACCTTTCGGCAATGAGCGCGAACAGCTCAACGCCCGATTTTCCCGACACTACCCATGCGTTGCCGCGTTCGAACTCGCGGGCTACGCCGCTCAGGCAAAAGAGTTCAGCAACTTCCGATCCTTCTGCCCCATAATCGTTAACGGCATAGTCAAAGCAGTCGCCGAGGTTGTTCATTGCATCCTCAAGGTAGTAGACGGGGTATGTCCTACTCGGCCCACAATCCGTTAACTCTTGGATCATTTAAATCAACCCTCCCTGCCATCAAATCCCTAATGTCGGCACCATCAGAGTCAAATCCGTTTACCGTATCCAGGTACTTTCGTCGAGCGTTCTGTTCTCGCTCAAATCGTTTGGGATAAAACTCAGCTCCCGAGGCCTGCTTCCAATCGCGGAACTTAATCGCCGAGAACGCACGCTCACTCATGAGCGCATATTGAATGCCCAAATCCCCCAAAAACATAATGCGCTGCAATTGCCTGAGCGAGATCATGCCGTTGACAAACTGTCTTGCAAACGAAAAGTAGGAATCGTCAGCGCGATAGCCTCGAATAACGTCATAGGGAGAAATATCAATCAGGCAGTTATCCAGCAGATAACGAAGCCCCTCGCGTGCTACTGGCGTTGAAACATTGAACTCTCTGTTATTCGCCAGAATTGCAAGCCAATTGAGAATCGAGAACTCACCTGATTCCAAATCCAAAATCGCAAGGCCATCTAAATCAAGCTCATATCGATTGGCAATGCCATCAGACTCGGTCCGACATGCCCACTCCATTGCCATTTCCTCATGCGGTGTGCAATAAAACCCGCGCCCATAGTCATTGAATTGCCTGCATTTATCCAACGATGGATGCTCGACAACAACCTCCGACCCGTGCCAAAGCTCCATATCGACCTCCTAAAAAATATCACCCCAGTGATAGTTTACCAATAACTATCACTGGGGTGATATAGATGAGAGCTTTTGAGGGGCTGCAGCCCGATTAGAGGCAGGCCTCGGCGATGCGCTTTTTTAGTTCGTCGATGCCGGTGCCGGTTTGGGAGCTTGTGATGATCACGTTCTCGGCCGGGACGTTGAGCTGCTTCTTGATGGCCGCTGCCTGACGGGCCTGCTGGGTGCGGCTGAGCTTGTCGGCCTTGGTGAGGCAGACGATAAAGTTGAACTCGTTGCCCTGCAGGTAGTCGATCATGTCGTGGTCGAGCTTGCTGGGGTCGTGACGAATGTCCACCAGCGAGACGACCAAGTTAAAGCTGCGCTCGGAGTCGAAGAAGTCACCGATGAGCTCGGCCCAGCGATCGCGCTCGGCCTTAGAACGGCGAGCGAAACCGTAGCCCGGCAGGTCCACAAAGTGTACATCGTCGGCCTCGAAGAAGTTGATGTTGCTCGTCTTGCCTGGCGTACTCGAAACCTTGACCAGGTTCTTGCGGCCAAAGAGCTTGTTCATAATCGACGACTTGCCCACATTTGAGCGGCCGACGAAGCTCACCTCGGGACAGGTGGACTCGGGGATCTGCGAAACTTTGCCGTAGCTGGCGACGAACTTGGCAAGCTGGTAGTTAATGGAATCGGCCATGGACACTCCTTGGTCGTAGGTTCTTACAAATAGACGCGCTATTGCGCAGCGGCAATGCGGCGGACGATATCGAGCGTGATGTCACTTGCGACACGCGCGTACTCGAACAGATCGAACTCGCGCTCGCAAATTGCATCGTACGCCTCGTCACAATTATCGCTGATAGCACGCAACACCAGGCAATCGACACCATTTTTGGTTGCGACATGGGCAATTGCCGCGCCCTCCATGCCGACACAATCGGCATGCGTCGCCTCGATAGCGTCGCTGCGCATGGCGGCGCCCGTCACAAAGCGGTTACCCGTGGCAATCGTGCCGACCAGGAACTGCTTAGTGCCCTCGTTCGAAGCGACTGCATTTGTTGAAGCGTCAACGAACCCACGCTCAGCAAGCACATCGGCAGCAATATCGACCAGCGCAGGCGTCGAGCCAAACTCCTCGAGCCCCGGTGCGGACTCGGCGATAAGCGCGGTATCGGTATCCAGATAGCGCAGGCGTTTGCCAATGACCACGTCGTCGATATGGAGCTTGGGGTTCAAACCGCCCGCGATACCCGAAAACACAACAGCCTGCGGAGCATACTTGCTAATGAGGTGCTGTGTTGCAGCGGCGGCGTTCACCGTGCCCATGCCCGCCGTTGTGGCGACAACTGTCAGACCGTCGAGCTCACCGCTCACAACGGTCAAGCCTGCTTCCCGCGCCTCGCAAACGTCGCTCAGCTCTTCCTTAATCTGCATGATCTCTTTTTCGAGCGCACCGATAATCGCGATGGTAGCCATACCATTCCCCAAACCTATACGAAATTCTCAACCACGGTATGGTACCAGCATTTTGTTTGACCTCGCCAAACGAACACGCTAAGCCAGTGCAGCTCGCGTATCAAACAGCGCCTTTGCAATCGCGGCCGTAACCTCGCTCGAGTGGTCGCTCCACGGCATCGATGTCATGGCGCTCATGACATAGGTACGGCCATCGATGTCGATAGCAGGCATTTCTTTCCAAAGATATTCAGTCGCGTTTAAGGTGTCTCTAAACAATAAGCAGGCGTTTCTATGCAAAAACACCGATTCCGTTGCGCATCTTTGCCCAAAACGCAGTTGCGGTGAAATAGTTCCTGTTTGGGCGGCATAAGCCGAAAAACAAGAACTATTCCACCGCAACTTGACGGGGCTCCTTAGCAATCAACTAGGTGCCCGGGGGGCACTCATTTAAGTCTGTCCCCAATGAGTGCCCTGCTAGCCGATGGCGTTTTTGAGTTCCGCACGGCGCTTTTTCATGCCCGTCATGACTGCGTTGCGCAGCTCGGGCATGCGCGCGGTATCCATCTGGGGCACGCCCTCAAGCTTATAGGGAATCCCCAGCTGCTCATACTTGACGACACCCATCGTGTGATACGGCAGCATTTCCAAGCCCACCACGTTGTGCCATGGAGCGATCAGGCGACCGAGCTTCTCGCACTCCTCCACCGTGTCGGTAATGCCCGGCACCACCACGTGGCGAATAACAACCTTAATCTTGCGACGGGCAAGCTCATCGCCAAACGCCAGGATGCGCGCAGGATCGCAGCCGGTCAGCTTTTTATGCTCAACCGGATCGGCATGCTTGATGTCGAGCAGCACCATATCGGTCTCGTTGAGAACAGCATCGAACTTCTCCGGATGCTTGGGGTCAAATGCATAGCCACAGCTATCTAGGCAGGTATGTACACGGCCATCGGGGTTGTTGTGCATTGCACGGAACAGGTCGGCCAAAAACTCGGGCTGCAGGAGCGGCTCGCCACCGGACACCGTAATGCCACCGCTGCGATAGAACTCGTGGTTACTCTGGAACTCATCCATCAGGTGCTCGACGGTCACCATGGTGCCGCCGTTGACCGACCAGGTATCGGGATTGTGGCAATACGCGCAGCGCATGGGACAGCCCTGAACAAACACCACAAAGCGGATGCCGGGTCCGTCGACCGTTCCCATCGTCTCGATCGAATGCACGCGGCCAAGGGCAAACGCAGAGTCCTCGGGACGAGCGTCCACACCCTCAAGCGTCATTTCTGCCATTCGCGCTACCTTGCCTCTCCTTGGATGTAACCAATTAAAATGCCAGAGTCATTCTAGCCCATGCGTTTGCGTTTAAACGCCTCGGACTAGAACGGCACGTTTTAATCTATCCCCCATCACCAAGGCTGGGGGCTACGTCGAGATGTCAGGCTGGAGAACGCTCGCCTGCGGCCTTTACGCCTTAAGCGTAAGCACCGCGCCAAAGGCGGTCGGGCCGCAGTGGCTCGAGATGACGCCGCCGACCTGAGTCCAGGTAACGTCCTTAAAGCCCAGGTCGTGCGCATAGACTTCCATATCGTCGCGCAGCTCCTCGGAAAGGCCCACTGAATACGCCAAACCAATGTGCGAGTAATCAATATCGCCCTTCGCAACCATGTGGTCAATAAAGGCACGGGCACATTTGAGCATAGAGCCGCGGAGCTTCTTGGTCGCCACGAATTTGCCACCCGTTACCTCAATGCAGGGCTTAATCTTGAGCAGATGGGCGCCAAGAAACGCGACGTTGGACAAGCGACCACCCGCCTTAAGGAAGGCAAGGTCCGTAGGAACAAAGCCCAGCAGCACGCGGTCCATCACCGAATTGGTAAAGGCGAAAATCTCGTCGACGGTGGCATCCGGATGGGCTTCGATATACTTGGCGGTCTCAACGGCGACAAGCGACTGGCCCACCGACACAAAGCGCGTATCCATGGAGAAGACGTAATCGCGGCCCTTTGCCGCAATCTTCGACGACTGATGCGAGCAGGTCGTAACCTCGGAATACGCAAGATGCAAAATGGTCGCATCGGGCCGCTCGGCGTGGATGCGGTCGTACACATGCGCAAAATCCGCCGGCGAGCAACCGCTGGTCTTGGGCATCACACCAAACTCGTTGCAGCGCGAGTAAATCTCAAGCGGGTCGATCGATCCGTCTTCGACGGTCTCGTCACCAATCGTGACATGCATGGGCACGCGCACGATGCCATAGCGCTCGCAGAGCTCCGGCGTCACATCCGAACCAGACTCAACCACGATTACGTACTTGCCCATTATCATCACAACCCATCTCGACGTTGGCTTTTGAATATGTGACGCACGTCCGCCGTCCTGCTGCAGAACGGCCTCCAAGCGCCAAAGAGACGCCGCCCCTTGCACACAACAAAGGACAGCGTCTCCCTGGAAAACTCCGTGCTTATCTGAGATTCTACACGGTTTATTAAGGAGTGTTACTTATTCCGCAAACGGTAGCTATACGCGATAAACGGTAGCAAGCAAGAATCCAGAACGCTCAACCCATTAGGAGAGTTCCGCCTAAAGGGTAACTACACAGGACCCCGCCGGGGCTGTTTGGGCTACCTCCCAAAATATTCCGCAGGACGCAAGAAGCCCTCGCCGCACGAAGTGCGCAGCGAGGGCTTCTTGCATGTCCGAGGACGTTTTGGGAGGTAGCCCAAACAGCCCCGGCGATCCTGCGGGAGTTAAACCCCTTTAGAACTTGTTGTGGAAGGTACGCGAAATGACCTCGTCCTGCTGCTCCTTGGTGAGCGTGTGGAAGTTCACGGCGTAGCCGGAAACGCGAATGGTCAGCTGCGGGTACTTCTCGGGGTGAGCCTGAGCGTCGAGCAGCGTCTCACGGTTGAAGACGTTGATGTTCAGGTGGTGGCCACCCTTCTCGGCGTAAGCGTCGAGCATGTGGACCAGGTTATCGGCCTGAGTCTCGGAAACTTCAGAAACCTTCATAATGTGTCTCCTTCGATCGATAGGCGCCGGCCGAAACCGGCGCACTAATCAGTAATCGTTATTGTTAGTATAGCACTAACAATAGTTACTCGCCCAGCTGATCAAGGTCGATATCGCCAAAGAACACCTGGTCCTCCTTGCCGAGCGCACCCGGGATGATGGAGAAGGTGTTGGAGATGCCGTCCTGAGCATCGCGGAACGGGAGCTTGGAAACCGAAGACAGCGAAGCGATGGCGCCGTGGCTATCGCGCTTGTGCATGGGGTTAGCACCCGGGGCGAAGGGCTGGCCAGCCTTGCGGCCATCAGGCGTAGAACCGGTCTTCTTGCCGTACACGACGTTGGAGGTGATGGTCAGAACCGAGGTCGTGGGCACGGAGTTGCGGTAGGTGTCGTTCATGCGGATGTACTCCATGAACTGGTGCACAACGTCGTGAGCGATCTGGTCGACGCGGTCGTCGTCGTTACCGTACTTGGGGAACTCGCCCTCGGTCTCGAAGTCGACAATGATGCCGTTCTCGTCGCGGACGGGGTGGACCTTGGCGTACTTGATGGCGGACAGGGAGTCAGCCACGACGGAAAGGCCAGCAATGCCCGTAGCGAACCAGCGGTGCACGTGCTTGTCGTGCAGAGCCATCTGAATGCGCTCGTAGCAATACTTGTCGTGCATGTAGTGGATGATGTTCAGCGAGTTGACGTACACGCCAGCGAGCCACTTCATCATGTCGTTGTACTTTGCCACAACGTCGTCGTAATCGAGCGTATCGCCCTCGACGGCGCGGTACTTGGGGCCGACCTGCTTCTTGGAGACCTCGTCAACACCGCCGTTGAGTGCGTACAGCAGGCACTTGGCCAGGTTGGCGCGAGCGCCGAAGAACTGCATCTCCTTGCCGATGCGCATGGAGGACACGCAGCAGGCGATGCCGTAGTCGTCGCCGTGGTAAACGCGCATGAGGTCGTCGTTCTCGTACTGGATCGAGGAGCTGGCGACAGAAGTCTTGGCGCAGAACTTCTTGAAGTTCTCGGGCAGACGGGTCGACCACAGAACGGTCATGTTGGGCTCGGGGCTGGTGCCCATGTTCTCGAGCGTGTGCAGGTAGCGGTAGCTCATCTTGGTAACGAGCGTACGGCCGTCAACACCCATGCCGCCGATGGACTCGGTGACCCACTGCGGATCGCCGGTGAACAGGGCCTGGTACTCGGGGGTACGGGCAAACTTGACCATGCGGAGCTTCATGATGAAGTGATCCACGAACTCCTGGATCTGCTCCTCGGTGAAGGTACCGTTGGCAAGGTCGCGCTCAGCGTAGATGTCGATGAACGTAGAGGTACGGCCGATGGACATAGCGGCGCCGTTCTGCTCCTTGACGGAAGCGAGGTAGGCGAAGTACATCCACTGGATGGCCTCCTGCGTGTTGGTAGCAGGGTTGGAAATGTCGAAACCATAGGTCTCGGCCATCATCTTGAGCTCGCCGAGGGCGCGGATCTGCTCCTGCAGCTCCTCACGATCGCGGATGTTGTCGGCGGTCATGACCGTCGGGGTGGAAGCCTTCTGGGCCTCCTTGTCCTTGATCAGGTAGTCGACGCCGTACAGGGCAACACGACGGTAGTCGCCGATGATGCGGCCGCGGCCATAGCCATCGGGCAGACCGGTGATGATGTGGGCCGAGCGGCAGGCGCGCATCTCGGGGGTGTAAACATCGAAGACGCCAGCGTTGTGGGTCTTGCGCTCGAAGGTGTAGCGCTCGACAACGTTCTCGTCGACCTTATAGCCGTGCTGGCTGGCAGCCTGGCAAGCGATGCGGATGCCACCGTTGACGTGCAGCGCGCGCTTGAGCGGCTTGTCAGTCTGGAGACCGACGATGGTCTCCTTCTCGCGGTGGGCGTTATCGATGTAGCCAGCGGGGTGGCTCACGATACCCGTAACGGTCTTGGTGTCCATATCGAGGACACCGCCCTGCTCGCGCTCCTTAAGCAGCAGGTCGAGAACCTCGCCCCACAGCTCCTTGGTACGCTCGGTTGGGCCGGCGAGGAACGACTCGTCGCCCTCGTAGGGGGTGTAGTTCTTCTGGATGAAGTCTCGGACGTCAACTTCTCCCGTCCAGATGCCTTCCTTGAAGCCTTCCCATGCCTCCTGCATTGTGTAACCACGCTCCTAGTTACGTGTAATGCGGCGCTCTCTCACACCGCTGCTTATTGAATTCTTGAATGTTCGGCTTGCACTACCGGCTTCTTCCGTTCTTCACCACACGTTGGTGCAGGGAAAACGTTTGTCCACCTTGGAACTACAACCCAAAACCCAAGATTTCACCCGTTTGAGAAGGATAACATAGCGACCCTCTCCATCTGGGCTGTTATATGTTTCTTTTTTTATATCATAAAGGCGTTTTTTACAAACCCGCAGGAAATGCGAGCGCGAACAACTACCGTTCACCGATTTGTTTGGTATTTTTCCTTGCCTTTGTACGACGTTCACTCTAGCTGTTATGCCAGCTTTAGCAGGGTAAAGTGTTCCAGTGACCCTACAGAAACTGCAGGGCGGCCACGGGATCCCCCGTGGCCGCCCTGTGGCGTGACTAGTTTTTAGCTTTGATTGCCGCTTGGCATTAGGCGGCTGAGGCGGCCTTGTCGGTCGTTGCCTTGCTGTTGCTCTGCTGGCCCTCAAAATGCTTGTAGCACCAGCTGGTGACCAGCGGGGTCAAAATAGCAGTCACGATTGCACAGGCAGCAACCTGTGCCGTGGCCGTCGCGAGCACCACACCGCCGTACAAGGCCTCGTTGACGCTTGCCATGGCAGCAGGCGTGGCCACATTGGCTCCGGCGCAGCTCGAAATGGCCGCACCTGCGACACCCGTACCGCCTGTGAGCTTATCTACCGCGATAACGGGAATTGCAAAGACCACCGAGCAGATCACGCCGAGCAGAATACCGGGAAGACCACCATTAATGAGCTGGCCAAAGGTCATGGTCGAGCCCATGGCAAAGAAGACGAGCACGATGATGGCGGAAAGTGCCGGTGCCATCATCTTCTTAAAGCTGGGGAAGAGGTTACCCAGAATAATGCCGACGACGATCGGCAGGATGGCGCCCACGAGCGACCAGCCGATCGGAGCCTGACCGGCAGCGCCGAGCACGATCATCGTGACCGGAGGGCCGACAACCAGCGTGGTGATGGCGACGGCGCCACGCTCGGCCTCATTGCCCATGGTGCCCATCAGTCCAGCGTACATAGCGTTGTTCGCACCCGTGCAAGCGGCCAGCATCACCATGGCCGAGATACCAAACAGGTTGTCGTTGAACACATAAAGGATGAGCAGCGACACGGCAACGACCACGATCTGCTTGACGGCGATGATGATGGCGCCGCGGGCAGCGGCGGCAGGAGCGCTCTTAAACGAAATCGTCGTACCGACGATGAGCAAAAAAGCGCCAACAAGCGGGCCTGCGCCCTGCTGGGTCATGCCGAGCGTAAAGCTGCCGAGCGTTTTGAACAGGTCGGGGAACAGCGTGTTGAGCAGGCAGCCCAACAAAAGCGGCACCAAAATATTGGCACCCGGGATGGAGGACATCTTAAAGAACGGCTCCTTTGCCGCCGGCGCCTCCACCGCAGTCGATTCACTCATTTATATCTCCTTTTGATGCGTGCGACACGCGGTCACACGCTCCTGTGCCAGAAAGAAGGCGACGGTCCCGAGTCGCAGGAGCCGTCGCCGAATTAACGTCGCGGGGTATTACCCGTCCAGAACGATGCCACCGTCGCAGTCACCGATCTCGCCGTTCACGAAGCTGGCAAGGTCGGAGGCAAAGAAGAGCACCATCTGCGCGGGCTCGCTTGCCTGGGCGGCACGGCCCAGAGGAATACCGTTGATGATGCGCTGAGAGTTCTCGTCAGAGAGAATCGAGGTCATATCGGTAAGGGTGAGCGACGGGCACACGGCGTTGCAGCGGACGCCAAACTTGCCGCCTTCCTTGGCGACTGCCTTGGTTAGACCGTTAACACCGGCCTTGGAGCTCGCGTAAGCCGCGGTGCCGAGCAGGCCGCCACCGATCTTGCCCGCAACGGAACTCACGTTGACGATAGTGCCGGCATGGGCCGCCTTAAAGTGCGGGTACACAGCATTCATCATAGTGAAGGTACCGTTGAGGTTGATGTCGATGGTACGACGCCACTCGGTGTCATCGATCTCGTCGAACTTCTTGGTGCTGATGACGCCAGCACAGTTGATCAGGATGTTGGTTTGCGGCAGGTCCGTAAAAATCTGCTCGACGGTCTCACGCGCCTTGGGCGCATCGGCAACATCGAGCTGATAGAACTTGTTGCCCTCGCCAAGCTCGACCACAGCGGCCTCGCCCTTGGCAGCGTTCCTTGCGATGAGCGCGACGTGTCCGCCGCCCGCGACGATGCCCTTGGCGATCTCGAGGCCAATGCCCTGAGTGCCGCCGGTAACGATCGCGGTTTTGCCCGTGAAGTCAAATGCCATGACTCCAACCCCCTTGATTCAGGTGTCTCCTTGCGGGAAGTTGGAGCATCGCACGTGGCGATAAATGAGTCCCAGTCGTCATGGTGGTGACAACCCCTCGCCTAACCGCGGGCATAGTAGTTCTTTGAAACGCTACAATTATTGAATGATTTTAAGTCTTTATACGCTCTTTATATTGACTGGCAGCCACGTAGATTTTTGGGACATGCCTCAAAATCTGCCGGTTAGGGTGCGCGTACATGGGTATCATCTTTCACTGAAAATAGTTTCTAGTGTTAGGGGTTTTCGGTGGAAGATACCGATTTCCATGAGCTTGGGCGTCAGCTCTTAACTGAGTTTGGCAGCATGCATCAGCGCATTTCGCGCTTTGCGGACAAAGCTCTCGGCGGCGAGATGGCTGTCATGCGCGCTCTCATGCTCGCTGGCGGTTCGCTCACGCCGAGCGAACTCGCTGATCGCGCCTGGGTCTCGAGCGCCCGCATCGCCAACATCCTGCGCGCCCTCGAAACCAAGGGCTGGATCGAGCGCGAGCACTCAAAGACCGACCGTCGTCGCGTACACGTCACGGTGACCGACAAAGGCCGACAAGATCTCGAAATCAAACGTCGGGAATTCGAGAAACGCACCGCGGCCTTCCTCGAGCAGCTCGGCGAAACAGATACCCAAGAGATGGTGCGCCTCCTAAGGCGTGCCAACGAAATTATCGATCGCAATCAAGAAAGGAGAGATGCCGAGTGAGGATTCTCAAGCTCTTTAAAAAGCATATCCTGGCACTGCTTACAGCTATCGTGCTCATCGTGATCAGCTGCAATGCCGACCTCGCGCTACCTACGTATATGAGCGACATCGTCGACGTGGGCGTGCAGCAAGGCGGCATCGCCTCGCCCGTACCCGACACCATTCGTGCCGAATCGCTCGACGACCTCGAACTCTTTATGAACACCAAGGACGCCAAAGCTGTGGAGGCCGTGTTTAGCAAGGCTGACAAAAACGGCATTCGAACGTACAAGGGCACCGAGGAAGGGCGTGCCGATGGCGGCAAGATTGCCGACATTATGAGCCTGCCCGAGACCGTCGTCCTTTCTCTCAACCAGGGCATCGACGCCAGCTCCATGGGCGATATGATGGGCACGTCCAGCGACCAAGACAGCAGCGCCGCCCAGGCCATGCCCTCCCCCGAGCAGATGGCAGCGATGACGCCCGAGCAGCTCGCCGAGATGCAGCAGAAGGCCGCAGCGGCGCAGAACATGCAAAAGCAGATTGATGCCGACGGCGGCAAGATCACCATGAAGAGCCTGCGCCTAGGCGTTGAAGGCGGCCTCATCGACCAGGGCAAGCTCGTCGAGGGCGCCAACGATATGGCGGACAAAATGGGCTCCATGTCGGGCTCTATCGTCACGCAGCGCGCCGTGACCTACGTGCAGGACGAGTACAAAGCGCAGGGCATCGACCCCGCCGACGTGCAGAACGCCTACCTGGGCCGCATGGCGACCACGATGTTTGGCCTGTGCCTGGTGTCGCTGGTCGCCACCATCCTGACCGGCGCCGTGGCGTCGCGCACCGCCTGCTCCATCGCCCGCGACCTGCGCCGCGAGACCTTCAACAAGGTCATGCACTTCTCGCCGGCCGAGGTGGGCAAGTTTAGCCAGGCCTCGCTCATCACCCGCTGCACCAACGACATTCAGCAGATCCAGATGGCAGCGACTCTGTTCATTCGCATGTGCCTCATGGCGCCTGTCATGGGTATCGTCGCGGTCATGCGCGTCCTGGCCAACCACACCGGCCTGGAGTGGACCATCGCCGTGGCCATCGTCGCGGTCTCGGCCGTCGTCGGCGTGCTCATGGGCCTCACCATGCCCAAGTTCAAAAAGATGCAGAGCTTTGTGGACCGCGTGAACCTTACCGCGCGCGAGCTGCTCGACGGTCTTATGCCCATCCGCTCGTTCAACCGCGAGGAGCACGAGCTCGAGCGTTTTGACAAGGCATCGCTCGATCTGATGACCACGCAGCTCTACACCAACCGAGCTATGAGCTTTATGATGCCGCTCATGATGCTCGTCATGAACTGCATCACCGTGCTTATCGTCTGGTTTGGCGCGCAGGGTGTGTCCGACGGCGTGATGCAGGTCGGCAACATGATGGCGTTTATCTCCTATACCATGCAGATCGTCATGGCGTTTATGATCCTCACCATGGTTTCGGTTATCCTACCCCGTGCCGAGGTCGCAGCCGAGCGCGTGGAAGAGGTCATCACTTGCCCCACGAGCATCAACGACCCCGCCTCGCCCAAACTGCCCGCGGCCAGCGCGCCGCACGGTGAGCTCACTTTCCGCGACGTGAGCTTCCAGTATCCCGATGCCCGCGCCGATGTCATCAGCGGCGTGAACTTCACCACGCACGCCGGTCAGATGCTCGGCATCATTGGCTCCACGGGCTCGGGCAAATCCACGCTCGTGCAGCTGATTCCGCGCCTGTACGATGTCACGGGCGGCAGCATTTCGCTTGACGGCATCGACGTGCGTGACATGACCCTTTCCGAGCTGCGCCGGCGCATCGGTTACATCCCGCAGCAGGGGCGCCTGTTCTCGGGCACCGTCGAGAGCAACCTTAAATTTGCCGGCGACATGGTGAGCGATGATGACATGCACCGGGCGGCACGCATCGCCCAAGCCGAGGACTTTATCGCCGAGCGCGAGGGCGGCTACGACTCCCCCATCAGCCAGGGCGGCTCCAATGTCTCGGGCGGTCAGCGCCAGCGTCTGGCCATCGCCCGCGCGTTGGCCAAAAAGCCCGAGGTCGTGGTGTTCGATGACTCGTTTAGCGCACTCGACTACAAGACCGACGCTCGCCTGCGCGAGGAGCTGGCCAAAAACGTTACCGACGCCGCACTCGTGGTCGTGGCCCAGCGCATCGCGACCATCATGCACGCCGACCAGATCATCGTGCTCGACGACGGCCACGTGGTGGGCACCGGTACGCACGAGGAGCTGCTGCACAGCTGCCCGGCGTACCTGGAGATCGCACAGTCACAGCTTTCCGCCGAGGAGCTGGGGCTTACCCAAGAAGAGATTGAAGCCGTTATGGAAGGAGGCGAGCGCTAATGGCAGACGAAACCAAGACTCAGATTCCCAAGCCCACCCGCCAGCGTGGACCCATGGGCCGCATGGGCGGCATGCGTCGCGGCGAAAAGGCCAAGGACTTTAAGGGCACCATGAGGCAGCTGCTCGGCTATATCGGCCAGCACAAGATTGCCGTGTTTGCCGCCGTCGCCTTTGCCGTGTGCTCGGTCATCTTTAACATTGTGGGGCCCAAGGTGCTTGGCCAGGTTACGACTAAGCTGTTCGAGGGCTTGGTTGCCAAGGTCAACGGCACCGGCGATGTCGACTTTGCCTGGATCGCCAAGACGCTCGGCTTTTTGCTCTGTCTGTATCTGGCGAGCTCTGCCTGCAGCCTGATCCAAGGCTGGCTCATGACCGGCGTCACGCAAAAGATTTGTTATCGCATGCGCAAGGAGATCGCCGCCAAGATCGCTGTCGTGCCGATGAGCTACTTCAACGGCCACAGCAAGGGCGACGTGCTCAGCCGCATCACCAACGATGTCGACACGCTGGGTCAGTCACTCAACCAGAGCGTGACGCAACTCATCACATCGGTGACGCAGATTATCGGCGTGCTCGTCATGATGCTGTCGATCAGTCTGCCGCTCACCGGCGTCACCGTGCTCACGCTGCCGGCAGCCGCGATTATCCTGACCGTGATGATTCACTTCTCGCAGCCGTACTTCCGCGAGCAGCAGCAGGTCCTGGGCGCCGTCAACGGCATCATCGAGGAGGACTTTGCCGGCCAGAACGTCATTCAGGTGTTCGACCGCGCCGTGGCCTCGATCGAGGAGTTCGACAAAGAGAACGACCGCCTCTTTATGAGCGGTTGGCGCTCTCAGTTCCTGTCGGGCCTGATGATGCCGCTTATGAGTCTGGTGGGCAACATGGGCTACGTGGGCGTCGTCGTGGTGGGCGCGCAGCTCGCGCTGACCGGCAATGCCACACCCGGCGACATCCAGAGCTTTATCCAGTATGTGCGCAACTTTACGCAACCCGTGCAGCAGCTGGGCAATGTGAGCAACACGATGCAGTCGATGGCCGCCGCCACCGAGCGTGTCTTTGAGTTCTTGGCCGCGCCCGAGGAGGAGCAGAAGGCCGACGCACAGATCCCCGAGAAGCGCCCCGGCCACGTGGAGTTTGACCATGTCAAGTTTGGCTACACGCCCGACAAGACCATCATCCACGACTTTAGCTGCGAGGCCGAGCCCGGCCAGACCATCGCCATCGTCGGTCCCACCGGCGCCGGCAAGACCACGCTCATCAAGCTGCTGCAGCGCTTCTACGATGTGGACGGCGGTTCGCTGCGTGTCGAGGGCGTCGACGTGCGCGATTGGGACCGCGCGGCACTGCGCGGCGAGTTTGCCATGGTGCTGCAAGATACCTGGCTGTTTAACGGCACGATCCGCGAGAACATCCGCTACGGACGACCCGATGCGAGCGATGCCGAGGTCGAGGCCGCTGCACGCGCCGCACGCTGCGATCACTTTATCCATACGCTCGCCGGCGGCTACGACTTTATGATCAACGAGGAAGGCACCAACCTTTCGCAGGGCCAACGCCAGCTCGTGACCATTGCCCGCGCCATTTTGGCCGATCGCCCGGCGCTGATTCTGGACGAGGCGACCTCCAACGTGGACACCCGTACCGAGGAGCTCATCCAGCGCGCCATGGATGCGCTGATGCAGGGCCGCACGAGCTTTGTCATCGCGCATCGCCTGTCCACGATCCGCAACGCCGACGTCATCCTGGTGATCCGCGACGGCGACATCGTCGAGAAGGGCACGCACGACGAACTGCTCGCCCAAGGCGGCTTCTATGCCGACCTGTACAACTCGCAGTTTGACGAGGCGGCGTAAAACCGGCCGCAAACAACCGCAATACCCAAAAAACGGGGGCGCAGAATGAACCTGCGTCCCCGTTTTGTGTCCTTTGGGCCTCGAAACGCCTCCCCTGAGACCTGATTGACGGCGCCATCCAGACCCCGTGGACAAAAAATGGCAAATATGAGTACTGTCACCTTTTTAGTAACAGCCAAAACTGCCCCAAACGACGTCTTTGCGGCCTAGATATGCCTTCAAATTGATCAAAACGCCCGGTAGCATGCTTCTGCGTGCCAACGTTAATGAACATATTTACTGTTGTGTCTAATATCTTATAAGATCGATATGATACTAGGCTAGCAACAGTACTCATATTTGCCATTTTTTGCCCACGGGATATGCCGCAGAAGATACAACTTGCTCCAGCATGTCGTACGCCGGTCCCCCCTTCCGGCGAGTGCCGACATTTCCCCAGATAAAACCGACCAAAATAAACCTGTCCCTTTTCGGCAGGTTTCGCTTGCACTTTAGCGTGCGACAGCGGATAATGCCGGGCATTCGACAATACGCTTATTGCTCTTTCTATAGATTGAGGAGGCCCCTATGGCCATGGAATTCAAACGCAGGCTGCCGATCCCTATGGAGATCCGCGAGGAAATGCCGCTTTCCGCCGAGCTTACTGCCAAAAAGCAGGCATTCGACGCCGAGGTCGCCAAGGTCTTTACCGGCGAGGACGCTCGCAAGGTGCTCATCATTGGCCCGTGCTCTGCCGACCGCGAGGACTCGGTGCTTGAGTACATGAACCGACTGGCCAAGGTCGCTGAAGAGGTCAAGGACAGGCTCATCATCATTCCGCGCGTCTACACCAATAAGCCGCGTACCAAGGGCACCGGTTACAAGGGCCTTCTGCACAACCCCAACCCCGAGGCTCCCGACGACCTGCTCGAGGGCGTCAAGGCCATCCGCCATATGCATCTGCGTGTTATTGAGGAAACGGGCTTCTTCACCGCCGACGAGATGCTCTATCCGTCCAACTACCAGTACCTCGTTGACCTGTTGAGCTATGTTGCCGTGGGCGCGCGCTCGGTCGAAAACCAGGAGCATCGCCTGGTGTCGAGCGGCATTTCGGTGCCCGTGGGCATGAAGAACCCCACCGCCGGTTCCACCACCGTCATGCTCAACTCTATTTACGCCGCGCAGGCGCACCAGAGCTTCATCTTCCGCAACTGGGAGGTCGAGTGCGATGGCAACCCGCTCGCGCACGCCGTCATGCGCGGCTACATCGGCCTCGATGGGCGCACCTACCCCAACTACCACTACGAGCACCTCGAGCGCCTGGCTGAGCGCTACACCGAGCACGCCGGCTACGCCAACCCAGCGGCGGTCATCGACTGCAACCACGACAACTCGGGCAAGCGACCGCTGGAGCAGTATCGCATTTGCAAGGAGGTGCTCGACAGCTGCCGCCGCAACGAGTCCATCTCCAAGCTGGTCAAGGGCTTTATGATCGAGTCCTACCTTGAGGACGGCAACCAGCCGGTTGACGGCGGCGTCTTTGGCAAGTCGATCACCGACCCATGCCTGGGCTGGGAAAAGACCGACTACCTCATCCACGAGATCGCGGAGCGGGTGTAGGTTACGGCGTTTTACCAAACGCCGTAACCGGCCGACGCTGCAAACCCGCCAGAGCGGCAATCTGCCTTTCAGCTTCGACGGCATGACCAAAAGGTCAATGCCGCCTCGCTTCAAGGCACCTTGCTCGCTCTGACGGGTTTTCGCTGACGTTTTTATACCAGCATCGTTACCAAAGCTGGCACTTGGGGACGCTCCTTTTGGGGTAGTCGTTGGGGACGTTCTTTAATGACTGGTCGTTTAAGAACATCCCCAATGACTACATAGGATGAGAGTGGATAATCTCCCGTTTTTGGCCTATACCAGCGCTAAAAGTGGGAGATTATCCACTCTCATCGAGCAAGTGTCCGAAAATCCGCCCTCATTCCTTCTTAGGGCCCTCCGTCCCCGAGGTATCGTGGCTCGTCTGTCGAATGATTGATGCGGGCGCTCTGCGGCCATGTCACACTCAGAGGTGGCCTGACCCAACTTGGAAGGAGCCTCCATGAGCCTTGACAACGTAACCCTGCGCGCCGCCACGCTCGATGACCTTGCCGGCATCGCCGCCATCTACAACCGGCTGTGGTGCAATACGCTGCGCAACCGCGGCGACGTCGAAGCCGCCGATTTCTGCGCGCGCTTTAACATTGCCATGCAGCTGCAGCGCTCCCCCATCGCGCTTGTCGCCGAAGCCGAGGGCCGCATTATCGCCGCCTGCTGCATCGGCATCTTCGAAGACGGCAAGCCGCGTACCAGCCCCACGTGGGTACCCTGCTACGACGAGATGTTCGCCCAGGCAACCGAGATGGCGAAGACCGCCGACGCCAAGCTCGAGGGCTCGCTCTTTGGCGACAGCCGCGAGAAGGCCACGGCCGACCGCTTTGCCGCCACGGGCAATGAGTATGCCCAGGGCCAGCTCAACCTCATCATCATCGTGCCCGAGTGGCAGGGCAAGGGGCTCGGCCGCGCGCTCATCGACCTTGCGCGCGCCGAGCTCGCCAAGGCAGGCTGCACCAAATTCTTCCTGATGAGCGACTGCAACTCCGACTGGCAGTTTTACGAGCACCTCAACATGAAGCGCATCCTAGAGGACCACAGCCAAGACACCGGTGACGGATTTATCGTCTATATGTACGGAGGCACGCTCTAAGTACCCCTTCAATCAAGGTGCGCCGGGCACCCGGCCCTTGGCCTCTGCCCAGGAATAACCCAGGGGGCCGGACCGCCCGTCCCTAAACCTGCCCGACAGCGCGATATCTCGTCGCCCGAGCGCGCCCCTCTTTAACGAGTGCGCCTTCCTCAAGCAAACCGTTGATAACCCGCAGCGTCACGTCGCGCCCAGTTCCCAGCGCGTCCGAAGCATCCTGGCGCGTAAAACCGCGGGGCCGCTCAAGGGCAAAGCGAATCAAGGTGCGAGCGTATCCACCACGTCGCTCGTCCGAGACATCCTGTAGCATCGCGGACGCCTTGCACGCAACATCAAAGCCAAGCTCCTCCACGAGCTTGGCACGCACCTCGTGGCCGCAGTCGCCATTCATCGACACGTGCCCCTCTCGCTGCGCTTGCACGGATGCAAACGCCTGCGAAACATCGGGCGGCAGTGCCCCTTCCCGCTCGAGCTGCTCATAATCGCTGTAATCCCCACGCAAGTTGGGACCGCTATTGCCACGAGGCGTCAGATAGGAATTGCGCACGGCGTTGACGTTGGGCAGCGACAACCTAAACATTGCAGGGTAGGCGCAGACCTCGGGTTCCAACCCTTCCGCCTCATAGAGCGCACGGATCCCCTTGAGGCCCGTTCCAAACGCCTCAACCATCCCCAGACGCAAAAAGAGCAGTTGCAGCTTTGGATTCCGAGCGTCCGAGCCGCCCGCAAGCGCCTCCTCGACGCTGATGTGCTGCGGCCCTCCCGCATTGGTAAATTCAAGCGCCGTACGGCTCATCTTGATAAGAGACGCCACCGAAGATTCGTAGTCGCGATGGATAAACAGGTTCAGAATTCCCTCTCGAACAGCCTCGCGGGGATAGTCGTCCTTATCTATGCGATCGAGCCTTCCCGGCACAAAGTACATACGCGTTGCGTTCGATATATTGAGGAACCGTTCGATATCCTCTATCTGCCTGAAGATCGAGCCCTCGCCATCCTGACGGTCGATAAACTCGGTATACGCATCGTCGTTGAAGAGGCCAGCGCGGACTGCAAAGGGGTTTTGGTCAGAGACCAGCAGTGCCAAATTGGTGTAAAAGCCCAGTTCATCGATAAGGCCGAGATTCTTTTGAGAGGTTTGGTCGAACGTAATCTCCGCGCGCCTAAAGACCCGCTCGGCTTCAAAAAACGTCAAGCTCTGTTCATGAGAGCGTGCGGTCTCAAAATAATCGCCGTCGGTGCGCTTGATCATCGAGCGGATCTGGGCCATCTCGATGGGCACGTTGGCAGGACCTAGGCGCCGATATACCCCGGCGGGAACAAATCCCTTCGAGCACAGGCAGTACGGCTTGTGAGGACCCGCTTCCACCTCGATTTTCACCAACGCTGCGCCATCGATGTCCAATGCGGAGACCGTCGTGATTTCAGAAACGTCGGGATACACGCCATCGGTTATTGCATTAGAGCATTGAAGCATGGTGGCATCGATATCGTCCACGCCGATGATACTGCCAAAATCGTCGATTCCGATATACAAGGTACCACCATTCGAATTGGCAAACGCCACCACAGCTTTGAGCAGCTTAGGGGTAAATGTGCACTTGAACTCCACAGTCTCACTTTCAACAAGCTGCATGCAACCCCCTATCATCGACTATCGACGATTCTAGACCAACTATCGACGATAAGCAAGGCCCCTGGTACCCTCGCTTAGACCCGAGTGCCCGCGTGCAACGCTGCCCGCCGCACGCAAAAGGGCCCGCCAGCGTGTGCGCCAGCGGGCCCCAAGTCATATCGACACTACCCCGTGTGCCTGCAACCGCCTCTACTTGCAGCGCGCCTTGGGCTGCTGTTGGGTGATGCAGTGGATGTTGCCGCCACCATAGATGACCTCGCGCGTCATGATGCCGATGACCTCGCGATCCGGATAGGCGGCTTGGATATCCTTGAGTGCCTGGGCATCGTTGGGGTCGCCAAACTGTGGCACCAGCACCGCCCCGTTGATGGGCAAGAAGTTGAGGTAGCTGGGCTCAAAGGCGTCCTCGGGAGTACGCGGCAGCACACCCTCGACCGGATCGATGGTCGATGCCTCCTCCTCGGTCATATATACCGAGGTCGCAGGCATAATCACCTTGTGGATCTTGAGCTTGCGGCCACGAGCATCCGTCGTCTCGGAAAGCGTCTTATACGCCTCTTGGCACTCCTTGTAGAACTTATGGTTGGGATCGTCGGTCCACATGCAGCAGACCTCGCCGGGCGCACTAAAGCATGCGACGTCGTCCACGTGGCCGTTCGTTTCGTACGGATCGATACCGTCCTTGATCCAGATAACCTTCTCGATACCGAGATACTCAGAGAGCTTCTCCTCAATCTGCTCCTTGGTGTACTGCGGGTTGCGGTCCTCGTTGAGCAGACACATCTCGGTGGTCACGACGGTGCCTTGACCATCACAGTTGAACGAGCCGCCCTCGAGGATATAATCCTCGGGACGATAGCGGTTAACCTGCTCGAGCTGTGCCACCTGCAGGCCAATGGAAGCGTCCTCGTCCCACGGGAAATACAGGCCGTCAGTGAAACCGCCGTAAGCATTAAAGTGGAAGTGCGAAAGAGCAACCTCACCATTGTCATTAACGAGGAACGCCGGGCCGGGGTCGCGAATCCAGCTGTCGTTGTACTCCATGTGGATAACGCGCACGTTCTCAACGCCGTCGAAGATCTCACACACCGCGGGGAAGTCTTCGGTGTTGACGCCCACAGTGATGGGCTGAAAACGTGCAACGGTCTTGATGATCTCAGCGAAGACCTTCTGCGCCGGCTTGGCGCCGCAGCGCCACACGTCGGAGCGGTGCGGCCACAGAATCCAGGTACGCTCCTGCTCCTCATACTCGCCGGGCATATAGAAACCGTCTTTTTTGGGCGTTGATTCGCTCTCGTAAATGGTCTTCATGTTGGCTCCTCACTTTGGGTCGAACCTGTTTGATGACACCCCCATTGTGCTGCGGCGACAACGGCGTCTCAATGGACCTTGGGTACCCATTCGGCAGCCAAAAGTCGACCGTTCACTGACCTAAAGTTCTAGTGGACCGGCACGCATGCCATACTGGCTAGATGGCACGAAAGGACTCCCCATGACACATGCGAACAACGCAGATAACCAGAACGTTGAGCTCTTTGCTCAAGATTGGACCGCTCTCAACGAATGCGCGCTGTGGACACATGAGCAGGGGTCGCTCAGCGCACTGCAGGAAGGCCTACTCAAACGCATCGCAGACGTGATTGCGCACCGTGTCTCGATGTTCGATATCGCCCAGACGGGGGCTCACGGACAAACGCAATTTGTTCGCCCCGTCGCATACGGAATGTCCGCACAGGCGCTTGATGATTATTACGAACGCTACGCCGCGTATGACTACACCATTTGGAGCTTTGACAAGCGGGTGGTCGATGTATATCGCGATCTGGACCTGGTGGATGTCGAGCGCCGCAATGGCACGCCCATCTACCTGGAATGGATGCAGCCCCTGGGAATTTATTATGGCTGCACGGCCACACTGGCGCACAAGGCCACGCCGCTCGGCTCGATTACGCTGTTCCGCGCCGAGCAAGACGGCGACTTTACCGATTCGGAGCTCGAGATCCTCCGCCAGATTGCCCGGCACCTGAGCGTGCGCCTGCATCAGCTACTCCCACACGGGTATGCCGAGGGCGCAGATGAAAGCCCCGCCAGCGTGCTTGCCATCAAGGCCGCTCTGCTCCCCCGCGAAGGCGAGGTCCTCAAGTTCATGCTCACCGGCAAGACCAACCACGAGATAGCTGTTGAGCTCTATATCTCCGAGTCGACCGTCAAAAAGCACGTCAACGCCATCTACCGCAAACTCGGCGTCAAAAACCGCATGGGTCTCATGGCGCTGCTGCAGCCGTAGTGCACTCCCCCTCGGGACGGCATGGATCCACTTTGGTTTACAAACGGCGGACGAGCCAGTTGTAAATGACTTGGCCGATAACAGATGATGTTGACCAACTGTTATCGGCCAAGCGGATATCAACATGCAGCCTTTGTTTGCAGAAAAACCTGAGGCCCTAAAGGGATGAAATCTAATAAAAGGTCCTCGGTAATTACCATAATCTTGTAGTAGTGTTTTCCACAATCTTATAGTAGCCCAGTTCAGAAGCGTTATTTATAGAACCGAAATCTCGGACCCTAAATAACAATAACCACCACAATGGGAACTGTCCCCATTGTGGTGGCTTGCAGACGAGTTGACTTATTCGACTATCGCGCGCCGGCCGTGTCCGAGTCTAGAGCGTGGCAAGTCGCTTAGATTCGCGGACGGCGAGGGCGATGGAGATAAGACCAGTGATGGCGTCAGCCGCCACCAAGGCAAACCAGACACCCTGAACGCCCATCATGTTGCCAAGCAGGTACATAAGCGGCACGGAGCAGATCACGTAGCGAAGCAGACCGGTGAACGTGGCGATACCCACCTTCTCAACCGCCTGGAAGTACATCGACATGGTCATGGCAAGATAGCCCAGGGCCACGGCCAGGATAACGATACGCGTGGCGGTGGCGGCAACCTCGACGAGCTCCGGGTCGCTACCAGCAAAAAAGGCGCAGACCGGCGTTGCGGCCACCCATAGCACAGCAGACACCGCAGCCAGCGTCACAACCTGGTACTTAAGCGTGCAGGAGAGCGTCTCCTTAAGGCGTGCCCAAGCCTTTGCGCCGGCGTTGAAGGCAGCGATGGGCTGCAGACCGTAGGAGAAGCACTGGGCAACCATCATGGTAATGTAGAGGATGTAGCCGTTGATCACGCCAAAGGCTGCGATGTAGAGCGAGCCCATGTCGCCGCCGAGCGAACCCAAAAGCGAGTTGGCAACGGTATTAAAGATAAAGGTCGCACCCTGGACCAGGAAGAACGGGAAGCCGATCTTGAAGATCTGGCCGCAGATGGCGAGGTCGAGCTTAAGGTCGGCCAGGCTAATCTGGAGCTGGGACTTTTTGCCCCCGATGAACCAGAAGATACCGATGGCCCAGATACCGATGGAAAGCCCGTAGTACACGCCGGCGCCCATAACGCCAAACTTGAGCACAAACGTGGAAAGCGCGAGCCAACAGATGGCGACGATGGCCGAAACGGTCATGAGGTTGGCCTGGATCTGAACCTTCTCGTCCACACGCATCACAGCGGTGATCATCTGGCCAATGACCGTGAGCGGCAGTAGCACGGCGAAGGTGCGCACGCCGGCAACGGTATCGGCCATGATGTCGGGCGTGGCGCCAAAGAATGCGCAGATGGGCTCGGTAAACACTGCCATCACCACAGCAAGCAGCACACTCACGATCGTGGTAAGCCAAAAGCCCTGGCTAAAAGCCTTGCTTGCGCCCTTGATGTCGCCGGCACCCAAAAGGTTGCCCACCACGGCGGGCACGCCGGTGCCAAACAGGTTGCCAAAGGCCAGGTTGATGTACTCGACCGACATAATGATCGAGACACAGGCCAGGCCGTGGGCACCTAGGCCCCAACCCATCACGAGGCCCTCAAGGACCACCATGATGATCTGGGCGAGCATGCCCTGGCCGGTGACGATGGTGTACTTACGCACCAGACCGGGAATCGGTTGGGAGGCGAGCTCGCGCTCCTCCTCCACGGCAGCGGTTACTTCTTCTGCCATTGTTCTCCCCTTTCCTTGAGAGAGTAGTGCTGAATGGATGTCAGGCGACTGACAACTGGCACCAAGCCGCCCAATCAAACGATGGCGCTATGCCTCAAAGACCACCTTGCCGGCGATCATCGTGAGGGCTGCGGTAGCCTCGAGCACCTCGGCCGGCTCGCAATCAAAGAGATTGCGGTCGAGCACGCAGATATCTGCCTGTTTGCCGCACGCGAGCGTGCCGATGCGGTCCTCGGCATGCATGGCGTAGGCGCTGCCATAGGTGTAGGCGCGCAGAGCCTCGGCCATGGTAATGCGCTCCTGGGGGAACCAGCCCTCAGGGTTGGAACCGTCCTCGAGCATGCGGAAGACCGCGCCGTACACCTCCTCCATGGGCTCCAAGCCCACAACGGGGAAGTCACTGCCCAGGTGCACCACGGCTCCGCTGGCAAGCAGGCTATGCAGGGGCCACGAAAGCGCGGCACGCTCGGGACCCACGGCTTCGTCCTTGGCAAGGTCAGCCATATCGAGCAGCATGTGCCACGGCTGCATGCCGGGGCAGACGCCGAGCTCGGCATAACGCGGCATATCCTCGGGTTGAACCGTCTCGTTGTGCTCCATGGAGTGGCGACAATCCCGCTTGCCATGCAAGCGCTCGCCCTCCTCAAAGCAATCGAGCACAAAACGCACCGAGCGATCGCCGATTGCATGGACGCGCGTGTCAACGCCCCATTCCTGCGCCCTGACAATGGCGGCACGGATGCGCTCTGGATCCTCCGCGGGCTCACCGCAGGTATCGGGCGCGTTGGAATAGGGTTCAAGCATCCAAGCGGTGTGGTCGGAGCACACGCCATCAAGAAACTGCTTAAAGCCGTGCCACTCGACCTGCGTACCCGAGAAGGCGTATTTCTCCTTGATCTGCTCGAGCGTTAAGGACTCGTTTTCGAACAGATCGGTGTACAGGAACACGCGCAGTGGCAAGTCGCCCTTGGCATTAAGACCTGCCAACACCGCATACGGGTTTTCCATGCTCACAAACGTAGGATTGACCATGCCGACCGTAGTGATTCCCAGGGCATTGGCGCGCCGGGCGGTTTTTGCAAACGACGCGTCAACAACCTCGGGCGCTGGGTCGTAGACCTCGTCCATAAAGAAGACGCCGGCGTTGTTGGAAAACACGCCCGTCAGATTGCCCTCGGCATCCTTAAGGATCTTGCCGCCTGCGGGATCGGGCGTCTGCGAAGTTACTCCCACCTTGTTGATGGCGCAGGTATTGGCACTAAAGGTATGCAGGTCAACCTGCTGCAGAAAGACCGGGCGATCCGAGATGTACTCATCGATCATCGCGGCTGTGGGCATCTCGGGGACATCCCACTGGAACTGGATAATCTGGCAGCCCAGGATCCACTCGTTATCGGGATGGTCGGCCGCAAACGCCACGACACGTTCCATCGCCATCTCAAAACTGGTGCAGTCGATGAGGTTGACGGCAAAATCGGGGTCGGTCATGAACGCGCCCTGGGCAAAATGCGTGTGCGAGTCAATCAGGCCGGGCATGACGAGCTGGTCGCCAAAGTCGCGCACCTCGGTATCGGGACCGATAAACGGTGCCAGGTGGGCATCGTCACCGCAGGCAACGATTTTATCGCCCCGCACGGCAACGCCGCCCTTAAACGGCTCGAGCCCATCGCCGGTAAAAACGGCGTTGCTCTTGATAACTACATCAGCCTTGTCCATGTGAGCCTCCTCAGGCATCTTTGGTTGCAACGCGGACGCACCGCCCGCGTGGGCACTCGGTTGGGAGCGTAGCGCTCCCGCATCGGCGCGTGCCTACAAGCCGTGCTCGGACGTCTGTCCCACGTCCGCGGCTTCGCGCTACACCCATTGATACACAGGGGCAAATCCATGCCAAGGCCAGGGACCGCAAACGGTCAGTTTAAGCAGGTTTACACGCTTTACCTGCAGGTTTATTGTCTGAGATTATTACCGCGTCATTACGCCCAACGGCGTGCCCGCCCACACGGCAAGACCCGCATGCAAGGAAGAATAGGGCTAGGAACGCCAAAAGGTATCTATGAGGTCATCTCGGTTGGAGACACCGCTTTTAACGTAGATGCGATGCAAGTGTGCCTTGACCGTGCCAGGGCTGATGACCAACTCGCTGGCGATGTTTTGGGCGTCGTTGCCCTTCAGCACCAGTGTGAGCACTTCCTGCTCGCGCCGTGACAGCTTATGGGCGTCGGCATAAATCACCACACGCGATGCGAGGTCGTCCTCAGAGCTTGCGCTCTCGGCCGCCACGTCCTCATCGGCACGCGGATGACGGGCATACACACGCAGGATATGGCTAAACTGGCAAAAAAGCTGAGCCGCGCATACCACGAGCAGCACGTTTTCGGAGATATTGCGCTCGGACAGATACCACAAAAAGAGGCTGATGACGGGGTTTTGAAAGTCGGGGTGGCAGAACAAGATCATGTAGGTGTCCTCGGCGATTACGCAAAACGCAAGAACGAGTGCCACCTTCCAAAAGAGCTTTGAGCGGTCGAGGTCCAGCTTCTCAACACGAGTGGCTCTGCACCGGTAATGCCAGGCGGCATAGGCAAGACATCCTACATTGCCCAGGTCACGCGTGAGCCAAAAGAGATACTGCTGCATCTCTCCGGCAGCGCCGCTGCGAGGCACCAGCAGCAATTGCAAGATTGAAAACGGCACGATAGCGAGCCCGAGCATGCGCGACGTCGGCCTTTTGCGCAAGCGTGCAAACATCCACAGCACAATGCAAGCATAGATGGCAATACCGAGCACGCAGCGCAGCAAGGGGTGCTGCAGCGGCTCGCTAAAGGTAACGGCGTAGTCATATTTGAGCCGAGTGTACTCGTCAAAAAAGATGACCGACATATCGAGCATGTAGAGCAAAAAGCCCGCCGCGGCCACTAGGCTGTCGCGACGGTGCGTCATGAGCCAAACCACCAATGCCACGGCACTGGTCACCAGAGCCACACCCATGATAATCGTGGTGTAGATATAGAACGCGAAACTCATGCCCGCCTCCCCTGTCTAGATGCCGTGAGGATGTTGACAGATTCTTTGCCGCAAGATTAGACTCACCGATTAAACGTACTGTATCGTTTAGATAAACAAGCTGTGTCTCACCGATGAAAGGAGATGCCATGGCGCCTATCGCACCGCTCAAAATACTCGTTGCCCCTGCCGCCAAGGCCATCGTCCACCTGTGCGACTCACTTACCTACAATGACGTCCCCTGTGTCGTCGAAGAGCGTTCGGACAGCTGCCCCTATCTGGGCCACGTCCCCTTCTTTGCGCCTAAGCTCGTTTCCGATCCCGAGCACCGCGAACAGTAATCCAAGATGCACCAAGCGCTGCGCAACTCGCGGCGCTTACTGTTTTGGTGCAAAGTAACCTGACCCCCGTGCACCAACGCCGGGATTGTCGACGCTTCGGCCGCGGCGCGATATGAGGCGCGAAACCTCGCCCAATAACAGGCCAATCACTACGCCCGCGAGAATCGGCAACTTTGCCATCTCGGCAGGTGAGCTGTTGAGCGGCACAATCGTAGCAACAATCGAAAGCACGAGCTCCACCACGGGAATCGCAAGCGCCACCGCGAGCACCTTGCCCTCGAAAGGCGCACGGAACACACGCGAGCGATTATCGTGCTTGCGCAGACGCCAAAACGCTGGGAACATGGGGATATAGCTCATGAGCAGAAAGACGACGTTCATCGAGAAGAAGACCCAAAAGACGTCGGAACCCTCACCCAGCGGAATCTGGAGCAGCAGCACCAGGCTGGCAAAACAGCCGTTAATGAGCGCCGAGCCGTTGGGCATGCCGGTCTTTTTGGACACCAACGCAAAGGGACGCGGCATGTTGCCATGGCGCGCGGCATAGCTCGCTACGTTGTTGACGCCAAAGCTCCAGCAGATCATATTGGCGAACAACGTCACCAAAAAGGCCACGCCCACGACCATCGTCAGCGGGTGGGTGCGCCCCACCATAGCGGCGACTGCGTCCACAATGCCCGAATCGAGTGAAAGCTGCTCGGTGGGAACCGCGGCTCCAATGCCAATGCCACAGATGATGTAGATCGCCGCAATGGCCACGCCACCGGCAATAACCGCCTTGGGGATATCACGCGACGGGTTCTTCATCGTGCTGGCAAAGGTCGCGACCACTTCGAAGCCCATAAAGTTGAACAGGATAATCGATAGGTACGTCAACGAATTGGTGTCGCCCAGATCTGGAATGAAGGTCTTAAACGACATATCGTTGGCAAAGCCGTTATTGCAGGCAAACCAAATGCCGACGATTCCCACCACAGCGGTAATGAGCACCTTGATGACGGCGCCGCCGTCCATGACCCAATCTGCCTCGGCCACCGGCTGCATTGCCATGACCGTGACGCCCCACACAAAGACAATCTCGATGGCGATTCGGATCCCGAGTGAAAACTCGATACCCCACACCGCATTAATGACACTGGGGAACATGCAGGCGATACTTGCCACCCACAGCGGAAAGTTAACCCAGTAGCACCAAGAGCAACGGGCGCCCCAACGGTCGCCCAGGCCCAAGCGAACCCAATCGTACAGGCCGCCCTCGGAATCAAACGCCGTACCCAGCTCGGCCACCACCAGACCATAGGGAAGCAAAAACGTAATGATAAGGAAAATCCACCAGAAGAACTGTACGTTACCCATGGCAGATGCCGGAGCCGCCGCCTCGATGGTAAACACGACGCAGATAACCGAAAGGATGACCTCGATCAGGGAGAACTTTTTACCTGCCATGGCGCGCGCCCCCTACAGCAAAAAGGATGGCATCTGTACCGAAGGCGCAGCCCAAGGTAGGGTTGCAGGCCGCGTCACCGGTGCAGGTGCCATCCCAGAGAGAGGAGAGGATGCATTTGTTGGACCAACGCTCGCGGAACAGGCGCGTGTAGATAACGATACGCTGGTACATAGATACTCCGATCAAAACGGCCGCGTTCACGACCGATAACTTTCGGCAATTGAAGACGCGTCTGACCTGGGAAATTCAAGCGAACAATTGGCCTAACCCGCAAAAAATCCCAGGCCAGACGCGTACTCAATCAAAGAAAAGGGCACTCCGAAGTGGAGGCAACGGAGTGCCCAAAGAAAAACCCAACCGACCAAGACATCGGGCAAGCCGACCATCAATGCCCCAAGATGGTTCGATTCGCCGATTGTCCGATTGATCGGCTGGGTTTTCGAGGTGCCCCAGGTCGCCGCGAAAGAGGAGCGAAGCGTACTTTGGTACGCGAGCGACGGTTTGAGCGGCGAGATGGGGTGCCTCGGAAAGTCAGACGATTAAGCGGACGGCTCCTGCTGAGTGATGCAGTGGATATTGCCGCCGCCGAAGACGACCTGCTCGGACTGAACGCCGACGCACTTGTAGACGCCCTCGCCCCAGACCTCGTCATAGATCTTCTGGAGCGTGTCAACGGCCAGCTGGTCGTTCTCGTCGCCGTACTGCGGGACGATAACGCCGTGGTTGGTGACCAGGTAGTTCATGTAGGAGGCGATCAGCGGCTCGTCGGGAACGCGCGGCTCGGCGTTCTCGTCGGCGTCGATGGTGTCGCAGGAAGCCTGGTCCATGAACAGCGGGTTCACGGGCATGCAGAGCTTGTAGACCTTCATCTTGCGGCCCTTGGCGTCAACGGCGTTGGAGAGGGTCTCGTAGGCAGCGTGGCACTGCTCGTAGAACGGATACTCGGGATCGTCGGTCCAGATGCAGGCCATGACGCCCGGAGCGATGAACGTGGCAACGTCGTCGATATGACCGTTGGTCTCCTCGGGGTCGATGCCCTCCTTGACCCAGATGACCTTCTCGACGCCCAGGTAATCCTTGAGGTGCTCGTCCATATAGGCGCGAAGCTCCTCGCTCCAGGGCTCAAACTTCTTGTGGAACTTGGGCCAGATGGACTCGGGATCCTCTTCCTCCTCCAGAACCGCAGAGCAGGTGCGGCCCGGGGAAAGCAGGCACTGGTCGGTCACGACAAGGGTGCCCTCGCCGTCGACGGTGATGGAGCCGCCCTCGAGAATCATGTCATCGGGACGATAGCGACGGCAGCCGGAGAGCTCAGCCATCTTAAGGGCGATCTGCTCGTCCTTGTCCCACGGGAAATAGAGGCCATCGACGAGACCGCCATAGGCGTTGAAGTGCCAGTGGTTGGCACGCTTCTCGCCCTTGCCGTTGATGACGTAGGTGGCGGCAGTGTCGCGGAACCAAGCGTCGTCGGTGGTCATCTCGATAACGGTGACGTTCTCGTCCTCCTCGAAGACGGCCTTGCAGTTGGCATAGTCAACCTGGTTGGCGCACATGGTAACCGGGGTGAACTCGGCGATGGCGCGGGCGATGGCGGCATACTGCTTCTGAGCCGGCTTGGCACCGTGGGCCCAGGTATCGGTGCGGTGGGGCCAACCCATCCACACGCGATCCTGCGGGGCGAACTCAGCGGGCATAAAGAAGCCGTCGGCCTTGGGGGTGGACTCGGACTCGGTGATCGTACGCATAAGATTTCCTCCAAATCGAACGATCGCTTGCTGCGGGCGGGTTACCCGCAGCCTAAAACCAAGAGATGGTAGGCGCCCGTTCCCCGGCAAAGGTCGGGGCGCCCGGCGCCGGTTTTCACGGAGTCGCACCGGCAAGCGACGACGTAACCAAGTGCGCGGAGACAAAACGCACGAAGGATACGGAAGAGAGATTGGGGTGGGCGGTGGTTACCGGAGCTATCGCTCACACCCACCCCGGGGAATGGTTAGCAAACCTGTCGCTTGGGCACGCCTCCGAAGAGGCTAGAGTGCCCGGAGTCGGGAGCGACAAGCCCGACGAAGCGCACGTTGGTACGCGAGGAGGGTTGGAGCCCCGAATTCGGGTGCTCTAGTCCTCTTCGGCCTCGGCGGCCTCCTCAGCGAGACGCTGAGCAGCCAGCTCGGGGGTGAGACCCATATACTCGGTCTCGCGACCCTTAGCGCTGACGACGCGGACGACCTCGCCAATGAGCACAAGCACGATGAAGATAACGATCATCGGGAGCTTGTCGCCAATTTCAGCGGCAGAGAGCGGCACCAGCGTTGCAACGATGGCCAGGATCAGCTCGATGCAAGGGATGGCCAGCATGACCTTCATCATGGCGCCCTTAAACGGGAACGTGAAGATGCGCTCACGGTTCGGGTCGTTCTTACGAAGGTTGAGGAACGCCGGGAACATGGGGATATAGGTGAGCAGCAGGAAGACGACGGAGGTGCCGAAGAGCATCCAGAAAACGCCGTTGGAGATGGCGTCGATAGGAACCAGCTGCAGGCACAGCACCAGAGAGGCAACGATGGCGTTGACCAGGTTGGCACCGTTGGGCATGTCGTCATCAGAGATCATCGAAGCAAAGACCTTGGGCATGTTGCCGTGCTCAGCAGCATAGCGAGCAACGGAGTTAACGCCGAAGGACCAAGCAGCCATGTTGGCGAACAGGGTGATCAGGAAGGCGATGCAGATGACCTTAAAGATCATGGAGTCGCCCACCATGGTCTGAACTGCAACGATCATGCCGTAGTCGGGGTCGATGGAATCGGCCGGCACAGCAGCGCCGATACCAAAACCAGCGAACAGGTAGATCACGGCGATGGACAGGCCACCGACGATGATAGCCTTGGGGATATCGTGAGCGGGGTCCGCCATGTCGTCGGTCATGGTACAGATGACCTCGAAGCCCATAAAGTTAAAGATGATGATCGACAGGTAGCCGAGGGCGTTGGTGTTGGTCAGCTCGGGCAGGAACGTGGCGGCGGACATGTCGTTCGCAAAGCCATTCTCCATGGCATACCAGATGCCCAGAGCGCCGACGATAACGGCGACGGCGACCTTGATGATGGCGCCACCGTTAAGAACCCACTCGGAGTCGGCCGCCTTGGAGCGGCCCATGAGGTAGACGATCCACACAAAGGCAAGATCGATACCCATCTTGGCGATCAAGTTGAACTCGACGCCAAAGACCATGCCCAAAATGTCGGGGAACATGGTAGCCAGCGAGGCAATCCACAGCGGGTAGTTGACCCAGTAGTAGTACGAGATGCGGGCGCCCCATTTGTCGCCCAGGCCATCGCGTACCCAGTCGTAAATGCCGCCCTCGCCGTCATAGGTGGTGCCGAGCTCGGCGACGACCATGCCGTAGGGAAGCAGGAAGGTCAGGATCAGGAAGATCCACCAGAAGAACTGCTGGTTGCCAATGGCAGCAGCAGGAGCGGCGGCCTCGCAAACGAAGACGACGCAGATGATGGTCGAAATGACCGTCAAGAAGGAAAGCTTTTTCTTTCCGTCGCTCATGATGAGCTCCTTCGCTCAGTCTTGGACAGATCCGAGGCCCAAGGTACTAAGGCAATTGCTTGAGCCTCGGTGAGCGGGCGACAGGAGACGAGCATCCGCCGCCCGCAAACGTGCTTTTAGAAGCTTTGAGGCTTAGAGCTGCTCGAGAGCCTCGAGAGCGGCGTGGAGCTCAGCCTTGGCGGAGTACTCGACACCCTCGTCGTTGAGCGGAGTGCGCTTGCCCAGGGCGGCAAGGAGAGCACGGATGGAGTGCTTGCGGTTCTCGGCCTCGACCCAGCACAGGGAGCGCTCGGGATCGTCCATGACCTCGTCGACGACCTCCTCATTGCGGGTGGCCGGCAGGCAGTGCATGAACTTGGAGTTGGGGCCGGCGAAGTTCATCATGTCCATGGTGACCTGATACTTGGGGTAGAACACGTCCATGTAGTTCTCGCCCGAGACCTCCTCGTCGTACAGGCCATACCACACGTCGGTGTAGATGAAGTCGGCGCCCTTGATGCACTCGATGTCGTCGGAGATGACGACGGAGCCGCCGGAGACCTTGCAGTTCTCCTCGGCGATGGCCATCATCTGCTTGCCGAACTCGGCGCGCTCCTCAACGGTGCCAACGTGCAGGCCGCCGTCGGGGATCTGGTGGCCCTTAGGTCCAAACTGGACAAACTTCATGCCGACCTTGGAGGCGATGAACATGAGGGAGACGCAGACCTGGGTGGCGTCGCCGATGAAGGCCAGGGTGCAGTCCTCGATCTTCTTGCCCTCGGGGAGGTTCTCGAGTATGGTCATGAGGTCGCCCATCTCCTGCGTGGGATGGTTGAACTCGGACATGCCATTGATGACGGGAACAGCGGAGCCCTCGGCGAGACCGACGACGTCCTTGTGACGGTCAACGCGAGCCATCATGATGTCGAGCAGCGAGCCCATAACGCGAGCGGTGTCGCCCAGGGACTCGTGACCGCCGAGCTGGATGGTGCCAGGGCCATAGAACTGAGCATGGCCGCCGAGGTCGGTCATAGCGGTCTCGAAGGAAAGACGGGTGCGGGTGGAGACCTGCTGGAAGATCATGCCAAGGCTCTTGTTGCGGAGCAGGTGCGGATAATAACCGTCAACCTTGATGGCCTTCTTCATTGCCAGGCCAAGATCCTCGATAGCCAGGATCTGCTCTTTGGTGAAGTCGTTGGTGTCGATGAAATCCTTAGGCAGTGCCATGTCGATTTCCTTTCCGCCGGTCTTGCCGACTATTACTATGAGGCGCTCGAACATCACGCCTCGTGTTGACAAGACCATCATTCACCCGTATGCAATTTTTACCTAGTTTATTCGGGATTAAAGACCGTTCACGGAGTTACACCCTCTCTAATCCAATATAAACCCGCAGGTCAAGAGTTTACAGGGGGTTTACCATCTAGAACCGCGAACGGTATACGGCTATGCTGTATCTCGGCGCCTAATCCGCAATGAAACGAAGGGTTGAGACGTCTATATCCCACAAGGTATACAGAGCTCGGCCATAGAATAAATGAGATGGGACGGTGACAGATGAACACCCTGATGTTCTTCTATACCCTAGCGATACTCGTGATCTGTATTGTGACGGCGGTGCTTTCGCTTGCCGCCTATGCCTCGTCCCGTCGACGCTTCTTTATCTATGGCAGCGGCGTATTTATCTGCTATGCCATCGAGATGACCGAGATTGTCTTTTTTGAATACACGCTGCAAAACCAGAGTTTTCCAGCCAGCGACTATTACTCAATTACCATGCCTGTGTTGCGGACCTTTGTGGCGACCGCTTCGCAGGCTTTTATTTGGCTCATTGCCATGGATTTGCTCGACAAGCATTCAAAAAAGCAGTTTGTCATTCCCGTCGCAACGTTCTTGCTGAGCGAGCTGCTGATTATCGTCGCTGTCCCCTACGGCCCCATTCATCAATGGCTCTACTACACGATGCGTCAGGTATTCCTTGTTTTCGTGGGGCTATATATCTTTTGGACGGCACGCAAGAGCACACAAGTCGAGCTGAAGGCACGCGTTAACAACCAACGAAAGCACCTGATTTTCGGCGCTATTCTGGTCGGTTGCATCGTTGCCGAGGATTTCTACAACATCCTTGTCGTCCCCATGAGTCTGGCACCCTCTTGGCTACAGCTTTATCTATCCGAGCGCAACTTTAGCGAGAACGTCTTTGCGTGCTACTTTGCGATTCTGCTGATTATCTACGCCTACCACGTGCTTTCAATCCGCATGCAGGAGGCGCCCGAGGAAAAGAACGTCAGCGATCTTGATCGACACATCGAAGAGCAGATGCCCTTCTATCGCAACGCCTACAAGCTCTCCAACCGCGAGACCGAAGTCATGCGTCTGGTCGTACTGGGCAAATCGAACCAAGAGATCGCTGACGAGCTATTCCTTGCCGTGGGCACCGTCAAGACCCACATCCACAACATCCTGGTCAAAACCGAACAGCAAAACCGCACGACGCTCATCCTCCACTTTTGGAAGCGATAACCTGCCAAAAAGGGACAGGTTTATTTTGGCAGGTTTTATCTGGGTAAACGCCAAAAACCGCCGCGAGGGAGCTACTTTCCCTCGCGGCGGTTTTCTAGCTCACGCTTTCTTTCGTCTCAATCTGTAACATATGGAGACCAAATCGCCGTCTTACTGTTACAGATCGAGACGAGTTACAGAACGCGCGTCGAATAATCTCAATCTGTAACAGGTAGAAGCGTTTTTGCCAGTCAGATGTTACAGATTGAGATAAACGAAGGAGCGGTAGCGTTAAACAAGTCCGCCACAAAGTTATTCGGAGAGATCCGATCCTAGAGTTGTCTACCAGGTACGATATGTGCACTGATATTTTGTCTCAAACCCGGGCATCCCGTTGCCGCGTGGGCTTAACGCGGCACCCGTATAGAGAATCGTTTGCCCCGTACGAGAATACGAAGTTTTGAAAGACAGCCTCTTGTATGTCTGGTCGAAACAATCAACATTCTCGCTCGGGTGGTTCGCAGTGGAGAACGACTTGTAAGTGTCCAAGACGTCCGCTGTCACAAGACGACAAGGCGCGACAGAACCTGCATCTGGTTTCGCCGTCGCACAAACGGGAATTGTGACCATCGACAGGGTAAGCATAAAACATGCGAACATTGCCTTCACAAAGTTCTTCGTTACATGGCGTTTCATGGTTATCTTCCTTTCCTAGTTTTACTGTCGTTCGTCTTGAAAAGCTGCGCGTATACATTACCGATCCACTTCGAATCACCTCCCATTTCTCTGGTAACGACACGCGAGTCATCCCCTGTGAGCAATACGGAGGCATCGCAGAGCGATTCGAGGTTTCCGATAAGATGAGAAGAGATAATGACATGTGCTCCTCTACCCGCTTCATCTCTAAGAGCATTCGAAACAATCGCAACGTGTCTCACATCAAGTGCATTCATGGGCTCATCCAAAAGGACGACTTCGCAATAGGACATATACGCCATCGCGACATTAAGTAATTGTCTATTTCCATCAGACAGCCTAGATACGGGCGTATTCTTCAACCCAGTCAAGTCAAAGCGATCAAGCACTTGGTCCAAAGTGCGAGGTGAATGCCAAATTCTCCTGCATCGGTCGAGATGAAAAGCGACGGTCATGTATGGAATCAATAGCGACGGCCTATTCGGAACCAAAAAGAATACCTTTCTCATTTCCTCACGGTCGACGCATACTTTTGCATGAAAACAGAGAGAACCTGACACGCGCACTGATGGCCCAGCATCTCCCCAAAGAGTATTCAGTAGCGTAGTCTTGCCATGTCCATTTGGCGCGACAAGACCCCATATCTGGCCAGCGGGCATATCAAACTGCAATCCCTTTACCAGCTGGTTTTTTCCAACCGTCAACGCATCCAGCGACAGAGAGAGCAAGCTTTTCTCGCCCAAACTATCCGGGCGAATATGGTTCCAGGCCCAGCGATTCTTGCTTTTTAGACGCGAAAACGAAATGACCCCCAACGCGCAAACAGCAAACGCGCCCATCACGGCAAAGAGGCAGTGCGATGCACTGGCTTCAGGAACGAGAGATACCTCCGCTCCATTGGCGTAAGATGCGCCGCCGAGCGCAAACGAAGAGGCAGAATAGCTCGACACCATATACGGCAGCAACGCATGCCATGGAGCATCTTTGCTCGCATAAAACGGAAGCTGGCTTATGCCCCCCACAAGAGCGATCACCATGGACGAAATGGCCCTGTTTCTGCTTCCGGCGTACACGCACACGCCCAAGCAAGCAAACATCATCGACAGCACAGCTTCAAAGACGGCAAATAGCCCTAGCTGAACTAACACAGTTCTTTCGACTACGTCACCATACTGAATGAATACGACTGGGTACTCTGTCTGACCTACACCGTTAAACACCGTTGCCAATACAAAACAGGGAGCCAACGCCAGAACCAAAACCAGCATCGATGCAATACCAGAGACGAGAACGCGGCATGCATTCATCTCTAACTTTGACAACAACGCTCGATCGTAGAACCGCTTTCCATCCCCCTCAAGCGACATATAGAGGACGAGGACCGGGACCAAAAGCCACGCTATTGCAGGAACAGCGCCGCAATAATATGCGAGAAGGATCATCCCGGGCATTTTTGTTGTTGAGTCGTACGATTCCGGATGGGCCAGCATCGATATGGCTCGGGGAAGACGTTCTTGGGCTTCAAGCGATAACTCCGAATCAACACCATTCAAATAACCGAGTCGGTATTCCTTGAGCAATAGATTGTCGTAATCGGCAATCGCATCGTAATACTCTCTGGAGTCCGCCTTGCTTTCAAGCGCCCGATCAAGGCACGCCCTTTCGTCGGCAATGATGCTGTTGAGCTCCTGTGGGGCAGTGTCATAAACGCCGTCAGAGACTTGAGAGACCAAAAGGGCTCTCTGGTCTTCGATGGAAGCTCTACCATATAGATAATCTGCTCCCGTTGGAACGGATAGAAATACCGGGATGCAGAATACGAGCGCGAGCAGCGCCGTCAGCAACATAATTCCCCGGTTGCGCGCAAGAACTTCTAAATTAAGCCGTACATATGTGAGGCAATCACAGGTCTTCACAGCAAGCACCTCCGGTTCGCAATACACGAGTCGTCGGACCCGTTGTCCGGAAGTATCGCCTTCATCGTCAGAACTGTCTGTAGACGTGTAGGATGGATTTACAATCTTATTTGTCTACAGGCTTCTACCTGCTATTTTCTATAACATCTGCCATAAGACTAAAAACCCTATCTCTAAGTTCACGCTCCGAGTGAACTCCAAGCAAGGCATAGCTCTTGCTCTTGGCCTCTTTGACGGTTCCCCGAGCAACGTTAAGATGTGCGCAAATCTCGGTGGTTCTATTGCCATCAAAAACGCATGTCATGATATCGGCATAAAGCGGCGTGAAACCAAGCCTCAAGAAGGCCTCACGCACGGTATCGCGTCGATCACCCACCCGAACCGTATCTTTCGAACGCAAGAATAGCAGCGAATTAGCCATAAGGATAAGTACGACAAGGAACGCAGTCACGCGTAAGGCAAGCATAAGGCCGCCAACGGCCTCACCGCTCCCAACGGACTCAAAGAAAATGTACAGTCGACTTACCACATCGTGAACCCAGAACGCTGCTCCAGCACCCACAGACACCGAAGAAAGGGTGAGTTCAGGCGAAAGGCACAAGTGCATTTCAGACATCCACCGTATAGCCGCACGGCAACACAGGGCCACAAGCACTATAGCTATCGATAGGATTATCGCATCATGCTCAAAGCCGAAGCATACGAGGATTTCCTCGATGCCCATTCCAGACGCATACATAAACAGGAAGCAGACGAAGACTATCCTGCAGTTCTGATTGAACGATGAGGACCCCAGCGATTCTGAACGGTGATCATGGCCTTTTGTTGCGTCAAGATGCCACGCATCCTTTGACAAGAGAAGTCCAGCCGTCGCCTCTGAAATGTTTTTATATCCGGTTTTAGTCAAGGCCCGCGACAAATAGGTACGGGCAGTAGACGGGGAAATGTCCAAGGCAGAAGCAATCTCCTCGTACGTTTTTCCCTCTATCCTCATAGAGAAAACCGCGGACTCCCTTTGAGAAAAACCCGAAGCCGTAAGGATATCGGCAACTGCAGAGTGTTTTCCTCCTAATTTGGCGGCCGCAGAAAAAGCGCTCGTTAAGTCGGGGAAAAATCGCGTTATGGCCCTGGCAAGGATACTGCCCAAAACGGTAACCAGAAGCAATACGATCTCTTGATGCCCACCAAAGCTCAGGAGCACAGCCCCGATGTTTATATTGCGCGAAAACAAACAATCCGTATCGAGAATAACGGCGGCATTACCAAACGCAAGAGGTTCGACGAGCGAGGCAGCAACCCCCATCTCGGCGTTAACGGAAAGGAAAGAACCGATGGAGTCCATCAACGGGACGAGAAGAAACTGAAGGCCAACAAGCAAAGCAATCAAGAGCACAACGGGGCTGTAAAGTGCGAGCTCAGGATACCCGTGGAGAGCAGAGCCATCGGCCACATGTTTCCCCTTTAATCCCGCACGTATGTTTGCGAATTCACCGCCAAGCACCCAAGAACAGCAAGCGACAAGCAAGGGGGCTAGTAACAACAAAATGAACGCGAGCGCCGAAACCACAACATGAAATTGATGAAAGACATTAAGAGATATCGTGTACATCACAAGAAGTGCAATGTCTACGAGCATAAGTCCAAAAAGCCTTTTGGAAATACCCGGTCTCACAGGGCGAGAGATGAGGCCCACACAGAAGCCCGAAAACAGATGCAGACCGATAAGAACGGTGCCAGAAAGGCCCGTATAAATACTTGGCGCCACACAATACAGACCAGCCGCCCCTATAAACAACATAATTGAATGCCAGAGGAACGAGCGCGTCACGTTTTGCAGGGTAGCTGCCTCGGTTGCCATAAAATCAAAGCTCCTAGATAGCATTTTGGGTATTTTAACATCGTTCCCGGCGTTAAAAAAATGTTACCCGAATTAATCAATATCCCCCCTCCACCAAAAGGCACCACGCTGATCCTCCACTTTTGGAAGCGATAACCTGCTAAAAAGGGACAGGTTTGTTTTGGCAGGTTTTATCTGGGCAAACGCCAACCGCCGCGAGGGAGCTGCTTTCCCTCGCGGCGGTCTTCTAGCGGTAAAAACCAAGTGAGTAGGCTTTTGGCGGGATGCCGAGCACACCTCAAAACGCCACAGCCCTGACCTGCGATTTTATTGAGCACTTGCCGCGATGTGCTCGGCAGATCCAAAAAAGCCTACTCACTTGCATCTGAGATGCTCTAGATACGCAAAATACCGCGGCGAAGGGAGCTGGACTCCCTTCGCGGCGGTTATTCGCTCTGATTTTGCGACGGTTTTGCCCGTCTGTTACTCACTGTAGCGGGTGGCGATGGCAGCTTGTACCATGCCGGCGCTCATGAGGTACGTTACCAGGAAGTAGCCACCGTAGGCTGCCAGGAAGATTGCACAGGTGAGGCCCACGGTGCCGCCGATGCTCATATCTCCGAATATGCTCACCATCTCGATGATCACCTTAAGTGCCACAAAGGAGTGCGCCAGGCCCACTGCCAGCGGGAACAGGAAGAACACCGCTTGCTGCGCCATCACCGAATGCCGGATCTGACGGTCGTCACAGCCGATCTGTGCCAGCACACGATAGCTGCGGCTGCCGTCGGCCACATTGGAGAGCTGCTGGATCGACAGAATCGCCGCACATGCAACGACCAGCACAAAGCCAATGTAGATGGCTAGATAGCTAATCATGCCGTTCATCTGCGCCGCCTGCGTATACATCTCGGAACGCGTGATGAAGACTCCCCATCCCCCCGGCTCCTTGCCGTCAACGAGCAGATTGTCGAGCATGGTGTATTTAATGCTCTCGTCTGCCTCGGTCGTATCCATACCCTGTTTGTAATTAACGAGCAGGTTGCTGGCATACGGCTGCAGATTAAGCTGGGACAGCAGCTCATCGGCTACGACCACAGTGCCGGGATTGCTGCCCATCGCCGAGTTGGCGATGGCCGCCGTGTCCTCATCCGACTTATCGGTTGCGGGCTTGAGCTCATGCCCGCCCAAGGTGAGGGTATGGCCGCCGGCCATATATTTGGTGTACAGGTCGCCCAGCTCACCGCCCATATCGCACGTGAGCAGATACTGGTCGTGACCGATGTGCACCGGCTCCTCGCCCATCATCTGGCGCAGTTTGTTGTACTGGCTCGCCGGCGTCACATACAAACCCATCGCATCGGCGTTGCTTCCCTCGAGCGCCTTGGGAAGCTTTTCTTCCATGGCCTTGCACATCTCACCCGCCACCACCGAGGGGCCCGAGCCGCCAAGCGGGTAACTCAGATACGAATCGATCTGCACATGCTCACCGGCAACATCGGCGATATTGACCTTCTTGCCTGTCTCATCGTTGTTGTCCGCCGACTTGCGCTCGCCATGCCATGCAGCGTACAAATCGACCGTTGCATCGGCCAGCACCATGCGATCGGCCTCAGACGGATTGACATACTCCTTGTAGTAGTCGAGCGTTTCGGGCGTGTAATAGACATACGTCTGAGACACGTCAACAGGGTTATAGCGCTCCAGGTTTTCGTTCATCACGTTGGCAATCGACATACCGCAGGTCACCGAGGTAATGGCCAAAAACAGAATCATCGCGATGACGCCCATCGAAAAGCACACCGTGTTGACCTTGGCCGCAAGCTGGCGCACGGTAAACATATTGAGACCGCGCCAGTACACGCCGCGCAGGCTCTGCAGCAGCTTGATAAGCATGCCCGAAAGCCCCCAGAACAGGGCAAAGGTGCCCACCGTGACCATAGCGGTAGTGATGCCGAACTGATTCATGGCCCCCTGCAGCTTATCGCCCGACGCGGTGAGCGGGAACCCGTCGCGCAGCAGACGGTAATAGGCCACGCCCACAAGTAGCACGCCCGCGGTAAAGATGGCAATCGCAATCCAGGGATTACGTGTCTTGATGCTCTCGTTGCGGCGCTCGGCACCCATAAGCTCGATGAGTTTGGTACGACGCACGGCGCGCAGGTTCAGCAGTAACGTGAGTACGAACATCACGAGCATGCAGGCAAGGGTCAGGTTGAACGCATGCACCGAGAAGAAGAAATGAAAATTGGCGATCTGTGTCTTAAAGAGCGAGGCCGTAAAGAATGTCATGAGCTGGGAGAGTCCCACACCCAGCACAATGCCGGCGACAAAAGCGCCGACCGAGACGATCACCGTCTCGAGCGCCATGATCGTGGCGACGCGCCCGCGCCCCATGCCGAGCACCTGGTACAGGCCAAACTCCTTTTTGCGGCGTTTCATGATGAAGTTATTGGCATACACCATCAAAAAGGCCATGACACCGGCCAAAAAGTACGTCAGGTAGCCGAGCATGCTGCCCATAACCTGCGCCAAGCCCTCTTCATCGATGCCGGCAATGTCGACCTGCATCGAGATGGTGTTAAAGGCATAGAAGACCGTGACGCCCAGGGTGAGCGTCAAAAGGTAGACGAGGTAGTCGCGGCCGGCGCGGCGGACGTTGCCCCAAGCGAGTTTACAGAGCATCGGAGCCCTCACCGCCCATCATGGCAACGACCTCCATAATGCGGTCGAAGAACTCTCGGCGGTCGGTGTCGCCGCGGCGCAGCTCGGTGAAGATCTTGCCGTCACGAATAAACAGCACACGGCTCGTGTAGCTGGCGGCAAAACTGTCGTGCGTAACCATGAGCACGGTCGCGCGCAGGCGGCGATTCAGGGCCTCCAAGCTCTCGAGCAGCAGGCGGGCGCTCTTGGAATCGAGGGCGCCGGTGGGCTCGTCGGCCATGATCATGGTGGGGTCGGTGACGAGCGCGCGAGCCGCGGCAACGCGCTGCTGCTGACCGCCGGACATCTGGTAGGGATACTTGTCGAGCACCTGACTGATGGACAGGCGCGCTGCCACATCCTGCACGCGGGTCGAGATCTCTGCCGAGTTTGTGCGGGCGATGGTGAGCGGCAGGGCGATGTTCTCGCGCGCCGTGAGCGTATCGAGCAGGTTGGAGTCCTGGAAGATAAAGCCGAGCTCCTCGCGGCGGAACTGCGAAAGCTTAGCCTGCTTCATGCGCGTCACGTCCTGCCCGTTGATGCGGATTGTGCCACTTGTGGCGCTATCGATGGTCGACACGCAGTTGAGCAACGTCGACTTGCCCGAGCCCGAAGCGCCCATGATGCCAACGAATTCACCGCGATTGACGGTAAAGCTGACATCGTTGAGCGCGCGGGTCACGTTGCCCAGTGCTCCATATACCTTTTCGAGATGCGCGACCTCCAGTACCGGGGTCGCCGTTTGCGTGGTTTGCATACCGAGTCCTTTCTTGCGATTAGTCTACGGCATCTATAGTCGCAAGGAGCCGAGTCGGCTACCATCGATATGGCTTACGCTTGCCTTACCGTTGCGTAAGGTAAGCGTAGTCTGCCATGTGTTGATGTTGAGAGAGGGCTCCTGTTGAAGACTGTTCATGTTGCCGCTGGGATCATTCGCAAGGATGGATCTGACGAGCTGCTTGCCGTGCAGCGCGGCTACGGCGACATGCAGGGACTATGGGAGTTCCCAGGCGGCAAGCTCATGCGCGGCGAGACACCCGAAGACGCCGTGCGCCGCGAGCTTATGGAAGAGCTGCAGGTAAACGTTACCAACCTGCGTGATTTTTACACCGTTGAGTATGACTACCCCGATTTTCATCTCTCAATGGAGTGCTATTACTGCTCGCTGGCTAAAGAGTCCGGCGAGCCCCAGAAGCACGACCGTCAGCTTGATATCCGCTGGATTCCACGCACCTCGCTTGCCACGGTGGAATGGATGCCCGCCGACAAGGGGCTCATTGATGCTCTGATTGAGTTAAAGGAAGATCGGCTTGAGGCAAGCTCCGCCGATGACGCCGCGCCCAACACAACCGACAAACCCGCCACCAAACCCAAGCGCGCACCTAAACGCCGCAGCAAAAAGCGTCCCAAGCCCGGTCTGCTCGACGGCATCGATACCTCGGACCTCTCCGCTGACGAGCGCGAACTGGTCCGCCGTCGCGCCGCCATCAAAAAGTCCATGAAGGGCAACAAGCGCGCCAACACCAAGCCCGAGCTGCTCGTACGTCAGCGCCTACGGGCCGCGGGCCTTACGGGCTATCGTTTGGAATGGAAGGTACCCGGCAAGCCCGACATCGCCTTCCCCGGCCGCAAGATCGCCATCTTCGTCAACGGTTGCTTTTGGCACCGCTGCCCCAAGTGCAACCCAAGCCAGCCCAAGCGCAACGTTGAGTTTTGGGAGGCAAAGTTCCGTCGCAACGTCGAGCGCGACCGTGCTGCTGTGGCAGCGCTCACTCAAATGGGCTGGACGCCCATAACCATCTGGGAATGCGAACTCAAAAAAGACCGCATCGACGCCACGATGGAAAAGGTCATCGAGCAGGTGCGCGCCACAGAGCCGCAGCGCTAACAGCGAGCATTCACACGCTCCGCACGTCCGCGCCACATCCACGTCACAAACCTTAGAAAGCCCTTAAGCTCAAAACCTTTCAAGAGTGTTACTCGATACCTCTGACCTGCAGTTTCATCGTAACACTAAACCAGGTTAAGCCTTTCTTTAGCGCTTCTTTGCGGCAGCCGCGGCATAATGTAGCCAGCGCACGGGACCTAGCAGCAAACCCCGAGCGCATCCTTTTGGTGGATATCGAGGAGGCCGCAAAAGCATGCATTCTTCCAATGACGCAGCACAGCAGCCATCCCTAAAACATGCAAACCTTTTCTCCTTCCCCCCGACACAGAGAAACGGCCTCCTCGACTCCCCCACCACAAAAACCAAGCGCTCAGCCGATCAGAGCCTCAACTTACGAGCATCCTTCGAAAAGCTCCAAGCATCCCTAGACAAGGCGTTCCCCGAACAGGCAAGAGCAATCTAAGCCCATTGCGCTTTATACTGATGCCATGCGAAACATGGATCACATAGAATTGCACCGCGGAGGACGCGAGGAAGCGTTTCCCGAGACCGCCGAAGACTGGCCCTATATTGCCGAACGCGCAGAATTCGCTCGCTATCCGGGCAATTCCGTCCCCTGGCACTGGCATTCCGAAGTTGAGCTTTTCTACATGGAGCAGGGAGCGATTGACTATCGAACGCACGCGGCTCATGAGCACGTACGCTTTGAGGAAGGGTCCGCCGGCTTTATCAACGGCGGCGTTTTGCACAGCACGCTGCAATCACCCAATTCGGCGCCAGCCATTCAAATGCTGCATATCTTTCAGCCGTCGATGCTCGGCGATCCCGCGGGACGTCTCCAAAAGCGCTACATCAACCCATTGCTTCAATGTCGAGGCGTCGATGTGCTCAAATGGTCGCCCACCAATCCCGACGATATGCCCTTTATCGATTTGCTGAAGAGCTCCTTTAGCCACGACCTTCAACGGCCGCAGAACGAGATGGCGCTTCGAAATAGTTTGTCAGAGCTCTGGATTCAGATTAACGCCAAGGCCGAACCGCTCTTTTCTTCCGACGGCGCCTCTTGGATGACCAGCCGCGACGTACAGTTCAAGGCAATCCTGGACTTTATCCGCGCAAACTATGCAGCCGCTATAGATGTGCCCCAGATGGCATCTGCAGCCGGCGTAAGCGAAAGAGAGTGTTACCGCATTATCGAAACTTGTGCAGGAACGACCCCGGCGGCATATCTACGCGCATACCGCATAAACCGTGCTTGCGAACTTTTGGCACACACCACGCGAACGGTACAGACAGTCGCGCGCCAATGCGGATTTATAACAGCAAGCCATCTTGGCCAGGTATTTAAAGAACAAATGGGGTGCACTCCTTCGAGCTATCGAGCAGCGAGGCAGAATCTCGATAGCACCAGGCAGAAATCCCGCTAACCCTTCTTCTGTCACTGCATCAAACTTGCAGGCAAACAACAGAGAGGAGCAATCATATGAAGCACTTTGACCATATCGTATTTGACGTTGATGGGACATTGGCAGATACAGAAGAAAGCGTTCTGTCATCGCTTGTCCAGATTGTCCAAGAAGAGACCAGCAAAACGCTTCCCCGACACGAGCTTGACTTTGCCCTCGGCATACCCGGCAAGGATGCCCTTGAGAAACTTGGGATCTACTCGCAGGCAACGTTGGATCGCTGGTGCCAAGTTGCCGCCAGCTTTAAAAGCACCATCAGTGTGTTTCCAGGTTTGCTTGAAGTCATCGCAACACTCGCCGATAGCGGCTGCAAACTTGGCATCGTCTCCTCACGTGCGCGCGACGAATACGCAAAAGAAATTGCACCCCTTGGTTTCGATAAGTATTTTGAGCACATCATCCTTGTCGAAGACACAACCGAACATAAACCCGCACCCGCACCCATGCTCGAATATCTCCGACGTGCGGGCGCGAATCCTGGCAACGTCGTCTACGTTGGCGACACCGTCTACGACGAACAATGCGCAACTTCAGCAGGGGTCAGTTTTGCCCGAGCAGCATGGGGATCACACCAAGATATCCCAAACGCCACCTACAACCTCAAAACCCCCAACGACCTACTAACCCTAACAACCAAATAACCCACGCGTCCCACCCTTTCAGTCCCAACGCCACAAGGGCGATTGAGCAGGACGGCTTGGGCGGGTCCCCGTACTTAGTTTCCAAAATCATTCCGCAGCGCGAAGGCTTCTTATTATTTTCAGACCTAACGCCACAAGGGCGACGACCTCGAGTAGGTCAACTTGGGAGGGATGAGGGCTTAGTTCCCCAATCTTTCCGCAGGGGGCAAAAAGCCTCGCCGCACGAAGTGCGCAGCGAGGCTTTTTGCATGCCCGAGGACGATTGGTGAACTAAGCCCTCATCCCTCCCGGGGATCTATTTTGAGTCGGAGTACCCTTGCTGTTACTCTGCCTTGCCCACGGAGTTGAGGTTGGTCATGCGGATCTTAACCAGCTCGGTGATCTCACGCATGCCCTCCTTGGCCGGCTTCTTGGGGTCGAAGCAGGCAGGGTTCTCGGCCATGTAGGCCATGAAGCCCTTGGTGTAGGCCTGACGCAGCTCGGTGGCGTAGTTGACCTTGCAGATGCCGTTCTTCACAGCCTCGGCAACCTGCTCATCGGGCACACCGGAGGTGCCGTGCAGGACCAGCGGCACGTCGACGGCGTCGCGAATGGCCTTGACCACGGACTGCTCGATGTGAGGATCGCTCGTGTACACGCCGTGGCTGGTGCCAACGCCAATGGCCAGCGAGGTGCAGCCGGTGCGCTCAACAAACTCCTTGGCCTCGGCAGGATCGGTGTAGGGGCTCTCGCCCTCAACCGCGGGACCGTCGTCCTCCTTACCGCCGACCTTGCCGAGCTCGGCCTCGACGGGCACGCCCATGGCGCGTCCAGCGTCGGCGACGGACTTGGTCAGGGCAATGTTGTCCTCGAAGGACTCGTGCGAACCGTCGATCATGACGGAGGTGTAGCCCGTGCGGAAAGCCTGCATGCAGCGGTCATAGCCATCGCCGTGATCGAGGTGCAGGGCGACGGGCACAGAGGCGCGCTCGGCGGCAGCCTTGACCATGCCGTAGAAGTAGTCCAGACCAGCGGTCTTGATGGTGCCCGGGGTGGTCTGCATGATGACGGGGGACTTGGTCTCCTCGGCAGCAGCCAGAACGGCCATAACAAACTCGAGGTTCTCGACGTTGAACGCACCGACGGCGTAGTGGCCGGCCTGAGCGTCCTTGAGCATCTTTTCGGTGGTAACAAGTGCCATGAGCGTTTGCTCCTCTCCCTCGCCCGCATCTGGACATCGGGCGTACGTGTCCGCAAGGCGTTTTACCTTGCGTTTTGCTGCGCCCATTGTATGAAAATCGACGGTGTCGCACGTATGAGATATCACCGGCACACAGGTCAAGACGCTCGTTTTTGAAAAGCAAACGGAAGGGATTCAGGCTAAATTCCCCTATCCGACATTACCGTTTTCAAGCGAATCATCTTTCTTTTATAGAGAAGATAAGTAATCGAAAGGCGTTTACTTGCTCAAAAAGAAAATGAACGAAAATAGACTCAACACAATTCCTGCAAATTTAGGTTGAGGATGGAGCAGCTATGGCCCACGCAACAACCCGAGCTTTCGCCGATGAGCGACGCGCCGCCATCATGGAGATGCTTGAACATAACGCCTCTGTGCAGGTGGCAGAAATCGCCCAGACCTTTGGCGTATCCTCCGTCACCGCCCGCGCCGACCTGGACGCGCTAGCCGAGTCCGGCAAGTTGCGCCGCACGCACGGCGGCGCCGTGTCGCTCCACAAACGCCTAACCGTCTCCACGCAGGATCGCCGCATCAACGTCAACGTTGCCGCCAAGCAAGCCATTGCCCAAAGCGCTATCAGGCTTGTTAACGACGGCGACACGGTGCTTGTCGACTCCGGCACCACGGCACTCGAGTTCGTTCGGCTCCTCGACCAGCGCGACGGCATCACCGTCATCACGGCCGACATTACCATTGCCGATTACATCGACGAGAGCATGCCCTCGGTCGATGTCGTCATGCTGGGCGGGGCGCTGCGCAAAGGCCATCGCTATCTGTACGGCCCACTTATCATGCAGGCGCTCCAAATGGTCCATGCCGACCTTGCCGTCATGTGCCCTGGCGCTTTTGTTCCCGGCTGCGGCTTTACGACCGACTTTCCGCAGATGGCCGAGACCAAAGCGGCTATGGTCGGTGCTGCTCGTCAAAGTGTCGCCCTCATGGACGCCAGTAAGGTCAACGGACGCGGCATGTACCGCTTTGCCGAGCTGACCGACGTCAACGCCATCGTGATGGACCGTGACCCCGATCACGCCGTCGCCACCTCAATCGCCGAGATCGTCGACAACGCACGTCCAGCCCTCATCATCGCCACCAGCTAAAAGAAAACCACCACAAAGGTGCCTGTCCCCTTTGTGGTGGTTTGAGCGTTAAAAGTGAACGTGTCGCTACTTGGAAAGCTCGTCGGCGAGGGCCTCGATCTGAGCGCGCGAGGCGTCGTTGAGCGAACCCAGGACGGTCACCTTGTTCTGCGCCAGGGTGATGTCCTTCATACCCTCGAGCTCCTTGGTCATAACCTTGGCAGCTGCAGGCGCCCAGGAACCGGCCTCGACAAGCGCCACGGTACGGTTCTGATAGGCATGCTCGGCGAGCGTGTGGATGAAGGTGCTCATGAACGGGAAGATCTCGCCCTGATAGGTGATGGAGGCGAGCACCAGGCGGTCGTAGCGGAACGCGTCCTCAACGGCCTCGGCCATGTCGTCGCGAGCCAAGTCAAAAACGGAGACCTTCTGGCCGCGAGCCTCGAGCGCTGCGGCGAGCTCCTCGACGGCGGCCTTCAGGTGGCCGTAGACGCTCGCGTAGGCAATCGTGATGCCCTCGTCCTCGGGCTGATAGCTCGACCAGGTGTTGTAGGTGTCGAGGTAATAGCCCAGGTTCTCGGTAAGAACGGGACCATGGAGCGGGCAGATGACCTGGATGTCCAAATCGGCGGCCTTCTTGAGCACGGCCTGTACAAACTTGCCGAACTTGCCCACGATGCCAAAGTAGTAACGGCGCGCCTCGCAGGCCCACCCTTCCGGATCCTCGATGTCGTTGGCGCCAAACTTGCCAAAGCCGTCGGCACTAAAGAGCACCTTGTCGGTGGCCTCGTAGGAGAACAGCACCTCGGGCCAGTGAACGTTGGGGGCGCCAACGAAGGTCAGGCTGTGGCCGCCCAGGTCGAGCACGTCGCCCTCTTTGACAACCATCTTGCGCTCGGGGTAGTCGGTGCCAAAGTAGTTGACCATCATGCGGAAGGCGCCCATGCTTGCCACAATCTGTGCCTGGGGATAGCGCTCCATAAAGGCGGCGATACCGGCGGAGTGATCAGGCTCCATGTGATGGACAACCAGATAGTCGGGCGTACGGCCATCGAGCACGGCCTCGAGGTTGCCGAGCCACTCGTCGACAAAACCACCGTCGACCGAATCGGCGACAGCGATCTTGTCGCCCAAGATAACGTAGCTGTTGTATGCCATACCGTTCTCGGACACATCGTACTGGCCCTCGAACAGGTCAATGTCGTGATCGTCGACGCCAACGTAGCGGATATCCTTGGTGATCTCCATCAGGCAAAGCCTCCTAGATAGACAAAATAACCCGTCTATCATAGCACTCGCCTTTATAGCCACGGCTATCTGTCAGCATCCTTATCGATTGTTATTGATGCGGAATATACCGCTTTTGACCTGCAAAAACTATGCGCGAGGCTCTGCCGTGCTATGTCGAACGATGAGCTGACCGGGGATGCGAATGGCGACGGTTTTGTCCGTTGCCCCCGCCTTGGGAACCGCGTGCTCGAACACCTCGCGTCCACGCTGATGCAAATCAAATCGAACGGTCGTGAGCTCGTTGTGTGCGACAAAATCATCGAGCGAATCGTCGACGCCCACCACGCTCACGTCCTCGGGCACGCGCAAGCCGCTATCGCGCAGCGCTGCAATGGCGCCATTTGCCATCTGATCGTTTGCCGCATAGATCGCCGTCATGGTGCGATCGTGCTCGGCCAGGTACCTACCGGCCTCGTAACCGCTGTTGGCAGACCAGTCGCCCTCAAGCGGCTCTACCGGCTCGATGTGCTTACGCTCGAGCGCATCCTGCCAACCGGCGCGACGGAACTGCTCGTCGACCGAAAAGGACGGGCCGCCGATATAACGAATCTGCTCGTGTCCCAGCTCAAACAGATGATCCATGAGCAACAGCGAGCAGCCGTAATGATCGGAGTCAACCGTAGTCACCCGCGGGTGCGCATACATGGTAACGATGACCGTGCCAATACCCGGCAACGGATCGAACGTCTCAAAATCGGGAGCCATACGGCTCATGCCGATAATGATGCCGTCCACGGGCAGCGCGGCCATACGACGTGTTGCCTCGGCAAGAGAGAATTCCTCGGTCTTGGACATCTCGACCAGTGTGATGGCGCAATTATGCTCGCGAGCAGCGCTGGCGATGCCGTCGATCATTGAGAGGTTGCCAAACTTGGTGACATCGTTGACGCACAGGCCGACCGAATGGTAACGGCCGTCACGCAACGAACGGCCGGCATAGCTCGGACGGAAGCCGAGCTCTTGCATAGCGGCTTGCACGCGCTGGCGCGTCTGCTCGTTGACGTTAGGCAAACCGTTGGCGACGCGCGAAACCGTCTGCTGCGAAACGCCAGCAGCGCGGGCGACGTCGGCCATGGAGACCGGACGCGTACCTGTATCGTTGGACGGGCGCCTTGCCACAGGATCACCTTCACCCTTGCGAGATCTGAATAGCGTGAATGCCGGCCTGGGCAGAAACACGCCCTGCACCGAGGCCCGCTATCGTCGGACGCATGTTAACGTACTCTACTTTTTCTATCTGCATCTTTTCTGCTTTATAAGTCCATACGACAGTACCGTTCACGGCTGTATTTCTACCGATTACCAGATTCTCAAAAAGTGACAAGCGATGTGTTATGAGTACGTTAACATAGCCCGTAACGTGCGGTATCGTGGACACTTGGTTCATGCCGCTTCAAGTTGTTAACGTACTCATAACGACGCAAAACTCACCCGTGCGCGCCAAGGAAAGGACTCCCATGACCACCCCCGACGAAAAGACGCTCGCCACGCTCACCAAGCTGTTTGAGGAGGAGTTTGGCCCCATCGGCGACCGCCAGGTGCTCTATGTGCACGCGCCCGGCCGCTCCGAGATCAGCGGCAACCACACCGACCACGAGGGTGGCCACGTTATCGCCGGCTCGCTCGATGTCGCTGTTGACGGCATCGCCGTGGCAACCGATTCCAACAAGGTCCGCGTTGCCGACGAGGGCTACCCCACGTTTGAGATCGCGCTCGACACGCTAGACGTTCAGGAGTCCGAGAAGGGCACGTCCGCAAGCCTCGTGCGCGGTATGGCCCACGAGGTCGCAGGTCTCGGCGTTGAGCCCCAGGGCTTCGACTTTGCCTTTACCTGCTCCGTCCCCTCGGGTGGCGGCCTTTCTAGCTCCGCCGCTGTCGAGGCGGCTTACGGCCGCGCCATGGAGACGCTCTGGGGCGCGCCCGCCATTGAACCCGTCGCACTCGCCCAGATGAGCCAGCGCACCGAGAACAACTACTACGGCAAGCCCTGCGGTCTGATGGACCAAGCTGCCGTGTGCCTGGGCGGCCTCGCCTACATGGACTTTGAGGACCAGGCTCAGCCTAAGACCCAGAAGCTCGAGCTCAACTTTGAGGATCACGGCTATGCGCTCGTGCTCGTCAAGGTCGGCGCCGACCATGTGGCAGCCACCGACGACTACGCCGCTGTTCCGCGCGAGATGCAGGACGTCGCCGCCGAGTTTGGCAAGGCACGCCTGTGCGAGGTAAACGTGGCGGACTTTGACGCCAAGCTCCCCGAGCTGCGCGCCAAGCTGGGCGACCGCGCTTGCCTGCGTGCCGTTCACTACTGGTACGAGAACGGCCTGGTCGACAAGCGCTGGGCAGCCCTGAACGCTGGCGACATTGACCAGTTCCTGGTCCTGACGCGCGAGTCCGGCGCCAGCTCTGCCATGTACCTGCAGAATGTTGTTGCCAAGCTGGGTTCCGAGCAGCCTTCCATGTATGCCCTGGCGCTGGCCGAGCACGTGCTCGACGGCCGCGGCGCCGTCCGTATCCACGGTGGCGGCTTTGGTGGCACCATCCAGGCCTTCGTGCCGCTCGATCTGGTCGACACCTTCATTGCCAAGATGAACGGCTGGCTGGGCGAGGGCTCTGCCCGTCACTACGCCATCTCTGACAAGGGGGCTTACGCGGCATGGCTGTAATGACTGACGTGCGAGAGGCCGCGCAGAACCTGATCGAGTACGCCATCCACCGATCGATGATCGGCCAGGACGACCGGATCTGGGCATACAACACCATTTTGGAGTGCATCGGCGCCACGGGTCCCGCACTCGATATGGCCTGGGCGCTCCAGGTTGAGAAACTCTCGCTCTTGCACCCCAATACCCTGCCCGACTTTGATCTTGAAGGCACGCTTGCCGCGCTTTCCGAGGCCGCCGTTACCAACGGTGCCGCCGAGGACACGGCGTCAGGCCGCGACCGCATCGCCATGCGCATCATGGGTGCGCTCATGCCGAGGCCTTCGGTTGTAAACGAGGAGTTCAACGGACGTATGGGCGTCAACGAGCCCCGCGCCGCAACCGACTGGTTCTACGGCCTGTGCTGCGACGCCGGCTACGTGCGCCGTGCCGCCATCGCGCGCAACATCAAATGGAGCACCCCCACCAACTGGGGCGATCTTGAGATCACCATCAACCTCTCCAAGCCTGAGAAGGACCCACGCGATATCGCCGCGGCTGGTGCCGCAAAGAACACGGGCGAGAAGTATCCCGCCTGCCAGCTCTGCATCGAAAACGAGAGCTATCCCGGACGCTCCGCCGCAGCCGACGGCGGCGCTCACCCCGCTCGCCAGAACCTGCGCATTATCCCCATCCAGCTCAACGGCGAGCGCTGGGGTTTCCAGTACAGCCCGTACGCGTACTTTAACGAGCATTGCATTGCCATGAGCTCCGAGCATCGTCCGATGCACGTCGACCGCAAGGGCCTGACCTGCCTGCTCGACTTTGTGGACCTGTTCCCGCATTACTTCATCGGCTCCAACGCCGACCTGCCTATCGTGGGCGGCTCGATTCTGTCGCACGACCACTTCCAGGGTGGCGCGCACGAGTTCCCCATGATGCACGCCGCCGAGGTCTCGCAGTTTAGCGTGCCCGGTTTTAACCAGGTCAGCGGCACCGTGCTGCAGTGGCCGCTCTCGGTGCTGCGCCTGCGCTCGCACGACCGCGCCCAGCTGCTCGATGCCGCCGAGAAGATTATCCTCGCCTGGCGCGAGTGGACCGATGAGTCGGTGGGCGTCATCGCACGCACAGCCGATGGCGTGGCGCACAACACCGTGACGCCCGTCATCCGCCGCGTCGACTCCCGCGGCAATGCCGGAGGCGAGATCTACGAGGCCTACTTGGCGCTTCGCTGCAACATCACGACCGACGAGCATCCGCTGGGCGTGTTCCACCCGCATGCCGAGTACCACCATATTAAAAAGGAGAACATCGGCCTGATCGAGGTCATGGGCCTGGCCATTCTGCCGCCGCGCTTGGTTCCCGAGCTCGGTGCTGTCCGCGAGCACCTGCTGGCGGCCAAGGCCGATGCCAGCTACGATCTTGCCTGCGCTCTCGAGAGCGACGACCTTTGCCGCAGCCACGCCGCATGGGCGGAGGACGTCTTTGCTCGCCGCGCGAACGAGCTTACGGCGGATAACGCCATCGACATCCTGCATGAGGAGGTCGGCGTGGTGTTTAGCCACGTGCTCGACAACGCCGGAGTCTTTAAGTGGGACGAGGACGGACGCGCCGCCCAGCAGCGCTTTATCGACTCACTGTAATGATCCCTTGGGGACGGAGGAAAACAGATCATTCCGCCTGCAAGACAACGGCGCCCGCCGGCAACATCGCCGACGGGCGCCGTTTTATTGGCTAGTCATTGGGGACGTTCTTAAATGACTAGTCAAACAAGAACGTCCCCAACGACTAATGACTCGAGCGTGGAAAATCTCCCACTTTGAGCTCGCATGGGCACCAAAAGCGGGAGATTATCCACGCTCATTCTATTAGGAGTCGCAACCGCTACAACTCTACGACCTCAACGTTGCTGTAGATCACGTCCCAGCGATCCATGACCAGGTGGCCGGTCTTGGGATCCATGGCGTTGAGCTTGCCGCAGGTATTGGCGGTCTTGAGCACCGTGACATCGTCGGCACCGGCAGCAATGGCATGTGCAAAGCCGGCGATGGTCGAGTCACCGGAGCCCGTCGCGTTCACAGCTGCAATCGCGGGTGTCTTGGCGCGGAACGCGCGACCCTCATGGAAGCCCACCGACCCGGCAGCGCCCATCGATACGACAACCCAGGGGATACCGGCAAAGCGGTCATCGGCGGCGAGCGCCTCGCGCAGGGCATCGACATCATCGGTCGTAAAGGACGTACCCAGCAGGCCGTTAATCTCGGTCAGGTTGGGCTTTACGAGCTCGGGCTTAGCGTCGGACTCCAGCGCGGCCTCCAGCGATGCACCCGAGGTGTCGAGCAGCACCTTGGCGCCCGCCTCCTCGGCGATCTTGACGAGCTCGGCATAGTAGCCGGCATCGACGCCACGCGGCAGCGAGCCCGAAAGCGTCACAACGTCCGCCTTCGCTGCAAGCTCAGCGAACTTGGCCGTAAAAGCCTCGAGCTCGGCCGGGGCGATCTGCGGGCCACTCTCCAGCAGCTCGGTCTGATTGCCTTCGTGCAGAATATTCAGGCAAATGCGCGTCTCGCCGGCGATGGGCACAAAGTCGTTCTTGACGCCGTCGGCATCCATAAGCTCGGCCATATAGGCGCCCATGTGGCCGCCGAGCAGACCGGTCGCGAGCACGTCGTCGCCCAGCTGCAGCAGCACGCGGCTCACGTTGAGGCCCTTGCCGCCAGCGGTCTTTTCGGGCGTCACACGGTTAACATCGTCGATGACCAGCTTGTCGAGCTGATAGCGCGTATCAATCGACGGGTTCATGGTAACGGTCAGAATCATGTTGAACTCCTGTTTCCGGGGCACGACACGCGCGGCCCCAAACATACGATAACTCGTTAAAGGATCTCGATCTCAAAGCCGCGGACGATGGTCTCCCCCGGCTTAGCCACCAGGCAGCCACGCTTGTGCTCCAGAATATCGTCCTCGTCGGAGCAGGTGGACAGGCCGCCCCACGGTTCCACGGCCACAAAGTCGCCCTCGGGCTTGCTCCACACAATCAGGTACGGCATATCAGGGAACGTCAGGCGCACGCCCTTGTCCTCGGTCTTCTTGGTCAGCGTGACCACGCGGCTCTCGAGCACGTCGAAGATGGTCTCCGCGAAGTCGAAGAGTTCGTGGGTAAGCGGCAGGTTCTGTCCGATCATGGGGTTCTTGCTGCGATGCTCAACATCAATCAGGCCCGTCGAGGGAACAGCAGTACAGAGCTCGGTGGCCTCATGCTGCTCAAAACGAAGCTCATAATCGCTGTAAGACTCGCCCTCGTCGAGCGGGCACTTAAAGCCAGGATGGCCACCCACAAAGAACGGCATGTCCTCGGTGCCCTCATTGGTTACCTCGTACGACACGGCCACCTTTTCCGAATCGATCGTGTAACGAGCAACGATCTTAAACGGATACGGGTACTGCTCGAGCAACTCGGCATGGTCGGCAGAGCTTAGGCTCAGCGCAACCATGTTGTCGCTCTGCTCCTCGAGCTTCCACTCCTGTTTGCGCGCAAAGCCGTGGCGGGCGAGCTTTACCTCGCGGCCGCCCATGGTCATTGCGCGACCGTCACGAAGGCCACCGCAGATCGGGAAACAAATGGGTGCCTGGCCCGACCAGACCGAAGGATCGCCCTGCCACAGATACTCGCGACCGTCGGCCACAATTGAGGTGAACGAGCCGCCCGCCGTGCTCAGTGCTACGCGGATAGAACCGTTATCAAGAACAAACTCCATAGGAGCCTTCCCTTTCTTACAACAGCCCGCCAAGTCAATAGGGCTGATAGAAAACCGGCCCGCGCCCCCTCACAGAAACGCGAGCCGTCAATTGAAAAGCTGCAAATCGCCAAATACAGCCAAGAGCGAAGCACTCAAGCCAAGCAAGCAAACGTGTTATCGGAGCAGCTCGCCGTACCAGAACGCTTCGCAACAACAGTGGTAACCCTGCAGGTACCCCCAACGTCAGCGAGCGGCGCTCAGGTGCCCCAGGTCGCCGCGAAAGAGGAGCGACGCGTACTTCATGTACGCGAGCGACGGTTTGAGCAGCGAGATGGGGTGCCTGAGCGCCGCGCAGCGTCGACCCGTTATGCGGTTTGGCAAAACCGCGTAACCTCCTTAGTCGTGGTATTCGCCGCGGTCCCACTTCTCGAGGAACTCGTCAAAGAAGTGCGGGTCAGCCTGAGCCACGGCGTCGGCCTTATTGCAGGCATCGATCTTGGCGATCAGGGCATCGTGCTCGGGGGTCTTCTCGTAGGGCTCCTCCAGGAAGGCAAGCATGATATCGGCCATCAGGAACTCGCCGGTGATCTTGCCGCCAAAGCCCACGATGTTGGCGTTGAGCTCGCGACGGGCATACAGGGCAGAGGTCATGTCGCGAACCAGGGCGCAGCGGGCGCCGGGAACCTTGTTGACGGCGTTGGTGATGCCGATGCCGGTGCCGCACAGGGCCACGCCAAAGTCGGCCTTGCCGCTGGCGACAGCCTCGCCCACGGCCTTACCGTAGATGGGATAGTGCGTACGGGTGTGGCTGTAGGTGCCGCAGTCGAGCACCTTGTAGCCAGCCTGCTCCAGGCGGTCGGCCAGATAGATCTTCTCGTCCGTAACGATATGGTCGCAACCGATTGCGATGGTCTTCTTCATCAGAACGTCCTTTCGTCTGAATTCACAAGTTGAGGTAGAAGTTCGAGTTCTCGGTGGCTCTCGTTAGGCCATCTTGTTGAGCATGTCGACACGGATCTGGTGACGGCCGCCGGCGTACTGGGCGCGCAGGAACTCGCGGGCGATCTTCTTGGCGACCTCGGTGCCCACAACGCCCGGGCCCATGGTGACCATGCGCGAGCCGTTGTGCTCGCGGGTCATGTAGGCGGAACGCTCGTCGGAAATGTTGGCGACGACCATGCCCTTGATCTTGACGGCGGCCATATAGGAGCCGACGCCGTACTTATCGAATGCGAAGCCCTGGGAATCCTTGTGCTCCAGCAGGTCCTTGGCAACGGCGGTCGCAGAATCGACAAAGTCCGCGGCAGGGGTCTCTGAATAGTCGACGACCTCGTGACCGTCGGCGATGAGCATCTCCTTGATGGACTCCTTCATCGACATACCGTCGGCATCGGAAGCGATTACAACCCTCATGACATCCTCCTTGAGAGATACGCAGGTGCGTAGTTTCTGTTTGGAAGTGTTGAATCGCGTTCAGGTCCGGGCATCTGAATGTGCGGTTCTTCACTGTTCATGTTTATTTGAACACATTCGAACATCGACTGCAACAATTATTTGTTTATCTTTGTTCTTTTTTGAACAAATACCATTCACGGATGATTGCTGACCGCTTGGGCCCGGCGCAGATGTAGCGACCATGTGTTCAACAAACAAAAGGGCGGCCGAGAACGTGTCTCGGCCGCCCTTCTTGCGGTTGATCTTCCAAAGATCGCGTTGCCGCCTACTCAGACTGTCCGCTCTTCTTGGCATGTTTGGACGGAGCGCTCAAGAAACGACCCGTCAAATAGTTCGCCGGGCCAGAGATATCGATCCCCAGCAGCACGTGTCCTAGCCATAGGAACGCCGCGAGCACCAGCAGCGGGATGACGCACGAGGTCACGATCATCACGATGACGCCTTCGATGAGGTCGGTCACCTGCTGCACGATCTCGTCGGTCATCTGCTTGGCACCGCTGGTTACCGACGTAACAAGGCTCGATGCCCCATCGGTCAGCTGCTCAAGCACGTTTTTGGACTCCGTGGTCTCGGACTTTTTCTTGCTCGATTTTGAGCTGGTCTCGGCTGACTTGTCCGTGGTGCCGGCCGTGTCCGCAGCGTCCGCTGCCTTTTGCTCAGCTTGCTCAATACTTACGCGATACGTTTCGTCGACCTTTTGCGATACCCACACGCTTGCAGGCACCAACGCCATGCCGATCATGGCGACTACCAGCACGCGGGTCGCCACGCGGCGCAAGACGGCACTCGTGCTCCAGCGTCCGTGAATACCAAGCGAGACCGCAAAGAGCACCAACGCAAACGGGATTAAGATGCCCAAGCCAACCGACCACAAAATCGTGAGCAAGTATTTCTCTAGGTATAGCACGGCAAGCACGATACCAAGGTTGCCTGAAAGCTGCGCAAGCTGCTCGGCAACCGGCGTTCCCGTATCACCCGGCAGCGCGGTAATGCCCGCAGACAGCGCCACGCACGAGGCCGTGAGCGCCAGTACGTTACCTTTCTTTTGGTCGATAACCTCGATGGTGGAGTCCCAAGTCTTGGTATCGGCGAAATGTGGGCGTGCGACAAATCCCGACAGCAACGCCAGCACCACGAGCGCAACGATAAAGCCAATCTGCAGCTTTTTGTTTGCGCACACGACATCGGACAGGCTGGGCTGCAGCTCGGTTACCGTCGTGTGCTCGGTTATCTGGACAGGACGCCCATGAGCCATCTCATGCGCATCTCTTTTTTGTATTGACCCGTTATCCGGCATTTGGATACCTCCTCAGTCCGGCCTGTATTGCGGATGGAAGTATACCCACCCATCGAAAAACCGAACGGGAGGGCGTGCGGAAGCCCCAAGACTGCCCCCAACGACTAGTCGTTTAAGAACGTCCCCAATGACTATCACGGGATGAGTTGCGGTGAAATAGGGATTGTTTTGCGCCCGCCGGCCCCTATTCAATCCCTATTCCACCGCAACTTGGAGGAGGACAGAAAAACCCTGCCGCGGGTAGCGGCAGAGCTTTTGGAAGGGGACTTGGTTGTGAGAGCTCGTTAGGCGAGCTTAGCCTCGAGTGCGGCGATGCGCTTATAGGCATCGATGGTAAAGCGGGTCTGCTTCTCCAGAATCATGGTGGTCATGAGGGTGTCCTGGGCGTGAGCCATGATGAAGGTCATCTCCATCTCGCCGCCGCCGGCCTCCTGCGAAAGCAGCTTGGTCTGCGTGTCGTGGGCGCCGATAAGTGCATCGCTGGCATCCTTGTGCAGCTGCTCGGCCTTCTCAAAATCACCCTCGCGAGCAGCATCGAGCGCTGCAAGCAGATCGGTCTGGGCGTCGCCCGCGTATGCGACAATCTCGAATCCAACCATCGAGATTTCTTCTTTGGTTGCCATATTGCGTTCCTTTCACATATGAACCAACGGAGAGCATCGCGTCCGGGCATACGCGCTGCGCTGTGTATGGCAGGAACATTAACATTCAAACAAAAAAGAACAGCGCAAAACGCAATTTCGAGCTATGAACGGTTGCTTTTCGCCCGTGAACGGCTTTTAAGCCAGTCCGAACAATATCAAACACAATTATCGGCAACCCAAACAGGTCCGCACCCTAGCGTACATCGCGCACCGTATCGCCCTCGACGAGCACGCCCGGAAACAGCCTGTGCTCCACGCCAGGCGCAACTCCCTCGGCGCCGGCGATCTTGTCGACCGCCCACATGCCGACACGCTTGTTATCAAAGCGCACCGTGGTCAGGCGACGATCGGGCACGATATCGCCCAGACTATCGTCAACACCCACCACGCTCACGTCCTGGGGCACGCACTTCCCGCGCGACTCGAGTCCGCGAATGCAGCCGTAGGCCATGGCATCGTTGGAGGCATAGATGGCCGTGCAGGTCGGATCGTCTGCCAGAGCCTGACCGGCAGCATAGCCGCTCTGCGCCGTCCAGTCGCCACGGACGAGCTGCGGTGGCTCAATGCCATGCGCGCGCAATGTCTCACGCCAGCCCTCCTCGCGCTGCATGCCCGAAAGCGAGCGCTCGGGACACGAGATAAAGTGCACGGTCTTGTGCCCCTGCCCCAGCAAGTACTCGACGACCTGACGCGAGCAATCGAACTGGTCGTTATCGACCGTCGAGCACAGCGGGTGCTCCAACATGGTAACGAGCACCGTCTGCATGCCGGGCAGCGGCTCAAAGGTGCCAAAGTCCGCCGGCATGCGGTTCATGATCACGACCACGCCGTCCACCGGCAGCGCGCTCATGCGCGACGATGCGCTCTCGAGGGTATAGGGGTGTCCGTCTACTTTAGTAAGGGTGATGGCATAGCCGTGTTTGTCGGCAGCGGCGGCAAAGCCCTCCATACGATCGAGGTTACCGGTGCCGGTAATGTTGAACATGGCGACGCCGACCGTCTTGAACTTGCCGCGGCGCAGTGACCGGCCGGCAAAGTTTGGACGGTAGCCAAGTTCGCGCATGGCGGCGCGCACGCGCTCCTTGGTCTCGGGGCGCACGCTGGGCGAATCGTGCACGGTGCGCGAGACCGTCTGCTCCGAGACGCCCGCGAGGCGCGCCACATCTTTGACGGATACCGATTTTTTAACAGCGGCCATAGGTCGATCTTTCTGTGTCAACGATGCCATTGACGGCATCCTGCGCAGTCATTTTGAACGTCTTCAAGTATATCCAACGCCTCCCCCGCAATACGCTCACCACCCAAAACCTACCGTTCACCGACAATTCTGCTTCGCCGAACGGCTATTGTCGCCCAAATGTTAACGTTGCCATTGTGCAAACACAGAGCCACCGGGCGGCTCAATCGTTTACACGCAAGGAATCGACGGTCTACAGGCACAGGGGCCACCGATTCACATCTTTTTTTGTGTCGCAAAATGGCAACGTCAACATTTTGGCAACCAGACGTCAAAAGCTACCATCGTTGCTAACCCACCGACTCTTAGGAGCTTTGCATGGAGCAACTCATCGCCACCATCGAAAAAGGCCAGCCCTTTTTCAACGCGATCGCCCGCAACAAGTACCTCAAGGCGATTCGCGACGGCTTTATCTCCGTCATCCCCATCATCATCTTCTCGTCCATCTTCTGCCTGGTAGCCTCGGTCCCCAACATCTGGGGTTTCTACTGGCCCGATGACATCAACAACGCCCTGTGGAAGTGCTACAACTACTCCATGGGCATCCTGGCTATCGCCTGTGCCGCCACCACGGCCAAGCACTTCGCCGACGCCCAGAACCGCGACCTGCCCAAGAACAACCAGATCAACTTTATCTCGTGCATGTGCGCGGCCATCATCGGCTTCTTGCTCCTTTCGAGCGACACCATCGCCACGGACGCCGCCAGCGGCTTCAACACCACCTACCTTGGTTCCAAGGGCCTGCTGACTGCCTTCATCGCTGCATTTGTGACCGGCATCATCTACAAGTTCTTTATCAAGCGCAACATCACCGTCAAGATGCCCGAGCAGGTTCCGCCCAACATCTCGCAGACCTTTAAGGACATCATCCCCTTCTCCGTCTGCATCACCGTCTTTTGGGTCTTTGACATCGTCTTCCGCGCTGCCTTTGGCTTCTGCTTTGCCCAGGGCGTCATCCAGGTGTTCCAGCCCCTGTTCACCGCTGCCGACGGCTACATAGGACTCGCTGTGATCTACGGCGCCATGAGCCTGTTCTGGTTCGTCGGCGTCCACGGCCCCTCGATCGTCGAGCCCGCCATCGCCGCCGCCCTCGTTGCCAACATGACCGACAATCTGGCTGCATTCCAGGCCGGCGAGCACGCCACCGCCGTCCTGACGCAGGGCGCCCAGTACTTCGTCGTCTGCATGGGCGGCACCGGCGCCACGCTCGTCCTGGTCTTTATGTTCTGCTTCCTGGCCAAGTCCCAGGAGATGCGCGCCGTCGGTAAGGCCGCCATCGTCCCCGTGTGCTTTGCCGTCAACGAGCCGCTGCTGTTCGCCGCACCTATCGTGCTCAACCCCGTCTTCTTTGTCCCGTTTGTCTTTGCCCCGATCGCCAACATCTGGATCCTCAAGGTCTTTATCGACTTCTTGGGCATGAACGGCTTTATGTACACCCTGCCTTGGACCGTCCCCGGCCCCATTGGCACCATCATGGGCCTGGGCTTCCAGCCGCTCGCCTTTGTGATGCTCGCCATCATCCTAGTCGTCGACTTTGCCCTGTACTACCCGTTCTTCCGTGCCTATGACGCCCAGAAGTGCGCCGAGGAGGCCGAGATCTCCCAGGAGGAGCTCGCCGCCAAGAACGCCGAGAAGGCCGCCAAGCTCAACGACGCCTTCCAGGGTAAGGCCGACGCCAAGAGTGTTGCCGCCGGCGCCGCTGCCGAGGTCGTAAAGACCGACGCCGCCCCCGCTGCTGCCGCCACCGAGGCTACGGCCGCCAGCGACCTCAACGGCAAGCGCGTACTCGTGCTCTGCCAGGGCGGCGGCACCTCGGGCCTGCTCGCCAACGCGCTGGCCAAGGCCGCCAAGGAGCGCGGCATCGATCTTGAAACCGCTGCCGACGCCTATGGCAACCACGTGGACATGCTCCCCGACTTTGACCTGGTCGTCCTGGCCCCGCAGGCTGCCAGCTACCTGGCCGACCTGCAGAAGGACTGCGAGCGTGTGGGCAACAAGTGCGTCGCCTGCCGTGGTAAGCAGTACATCGAGCTCTCCCAGAACGGCGACAAGTCTCTCGCCTTCGTAAGCGAGCAGCTGTCGAAGTAAGTAACGCTTAGGGCCAGCCGACCATCCAAGGCCGGCTGGCCCTTCGATTTAGACGATTGGATATTTCATCATGTCCGTTAACCCTGCTAGCGTCACCAACCCGCCCGCGCAGTTTCCCGAGGACTTTGTCTTTGGCGGCGCCACTGCTGCCTACCAGGTAGAGGGCGAGACCCGCACCCACGGAAAGGGCAAGGTCGCCTGGGACGACTTCCTGGAGGCCCAGGGCCGTTTCTCCCCCGACCCCGCTTCCGACTTCTACAACCAGTACCCCGTCGATCTGGAGCTGTGCGAGGAGTTCGGCATCAACGGCATTCGCCTCTCCATCGCCTGGAGCCGCATCTTCCCCGAGGGCACCGGCAAGGTGAACCCCGAGGGCGTGCAGTTCTACCACGACCTCTTTGCCGAGTGCCACAAGCACCACGTTGAGCCGTTTGTCACGCTGCATCACTTCGACACGCCGCTGCCCCTCTTTGAGAAGGGCGACTTCCTCAACCGCGAGACCATCGACGCCTTTGTGGACTTTGCCACCTTCTGCTTTAAGGAATACGCTGACCAGGTGACCTATTGGTTCACCTTTAACGAGATCTGGGCCGACGCCTCCAACACCTACATCGAGGGCACCTTCCCCGGTGGCGTCAAGGCGCACCTGGCCGAAGCTTTCCAGTGCGAGCACAACATGATGCTCGCCCACGCCAAGGCAGTGTTGGCCTTCCACAACGGTGGTTTTAAGGGCAAGATCGGCGTCATCCAGTCGCTGGAGTTTAAGTACCCGCTCAATGAGAACGACCCCGCGGACATCAAGGCCGCCAACAACGAGCACGTGCTGCAGAACCAGTTCTTGCTCGACGCCACCTTCCGCGGCGACTATGCCCCCGACACCCTCGAGTGCGCCAACCGCCTGGCTGCAGTCTCCGGCGGCACCATCGAAATCCGCGAGGAGGATCTCGAGATCATGCGCGAGGCAGCGCTCTACAACGACTACCTGGGCGTCAACAACTACCAGTGCCGCTTCCTCAAGGCTTACGATGGCGAGAACGACCTGCACCACAACGGCACGGGCGAGAAGGGTACCGGCCGCTGGCGCGTCAAAGGCATTGGCGAGCACGTGAACAAGCCCGGCATCCCCACCACCGACTGGGACTGGATCATCTATCCCGAGGGTCTGTTCGATCTGCTCGTCTACATTAAGCAGCGCTACCCCAACTACAAGCAGATCTTCATCACCGAGAACGGCATGGGCTACAAGGACCCCTACAAGGACGGTTTTGTGGACGACCAGCCGCGCATCGACTACATCGAGCAGCACCTGCGCTGGTTGCTCAAGGCCATGGAGGTAGGCGTCAACGTGGGCGGCTACTTCCTGTGGAGCTTGCAGGATCAGTTCTCCTGGACCAATGGCTACAACAAGCGTTACGGCTTCTTCTACGTTGACTTTGAGACCCAGAAGCGCACGCCCAAGGCGAGCGCCTACTGGTACAAGCACGTGGCGCAGACCCGTCGTCTGGACTAGTGGCTGGCGGGGTTGCCCGCTCACACAACCTGTCCCCATTTCTCAGCCGGGGGCGGCACGTCACACGGCGCGCCGCCCCCGGCCTTTTTGTTTTTGAGCGGGTCGGCAACCATTTGTCTCGATCTGTAACATCTAGCTGAGTTTTTCGGTCCTAGCTGTTACAGATCAAGATGAACAGGATTGTGCTTTCCGAAGAATCTAAATCTGTAACACGTAGCCCGCTTTTGACCGTCTACCTGTTACAAATCGAGACAAACGGAGTAGGACCTAACCCCGTATGTCCCTAACAGTCGAGCGTTCGACCAGCGTACTCGGCACATGAATCGCCTCGATAGACGAGCTCTCTCCAATCGCCGCCTCAAACGCAAGCTTGCCGACGCCGCGCAAATCAAATCGCAGCGTCGTCAGCCGATTGTGAGGAACAAGTCCCTCGAGTGCGTCGTCGATACCAACCACGCTCACGTCGTCGGGCACGGACAGGCCCGCGTTCTCGAGCGCGGCGATAACGCCCAGCGCCATCTGGTCATTTGCCGCAAGCACGGCAGTCGGCGCCTGCGACCCGCCGGCAAGCACCTCGGCCGCAATCCGCTCGCCCATGGCGTACCCACTGTCCGCACTCCAATCGCCACGCAGCATCGGAGCGGCATCGACATGAGCACGACCCAGCGTATCGCGCCAACCGGCCTCACGAAAACGCGAGGAAATCGAGTTTTCCGGACCCGCCACAAACCGCATATTCGAGTGACCATGTTCCAGCAGATAATTGGTCAACAGCTCGCACGAACCATACTGGTCGGAGTCGATCGTCGTGCAGCGCGGATGCGCATACATGGACAGGATGACCGTTCGCACTCCCGGCTGGGGAACAAACTCCTCAAAATCGGGAGCCATGCGGTTCATGTTGAGAATCATGCCGTCGACGGGTCGCTCGACCATGCGGCGCGAGGCATCGGCAAGTGCATAGGGCTTGTCGCCGCCCATCTCGATCATAGTGACGGCAAAATCGTGCTCGCGCGCCGCTTGCATGATACCCTCGAGCGTCGCCAGGTTACCGACACGTGTGATGTTGTACATGCACAGGCCAATAGAACGATACGACCCGCCGCGCAACGCCGCTCCAGCAAAATTGGGACGAAAGCCCAGCTCTTCCATGGCGGCCAGCACACGCTTGCGCGTCTTTTCCGTCACGTTGGGCATACCGTTGACCACGCGAGACACAGTCTGGCGGCTCACGCCAGCGAGCGCCGCAACCTCTGCCGCGCTCGCCGAACGACCATTCCTTGTCTGCTGAGCCATGCCTTCCACGCTAACCTGCTTCCCAACTATTCCCCGCGCCCATGGCGCATCGTACATACATTGATAACGTGCTCATGATACCCGAGCCATATACCACAACATGAAAACTTCTGTCAATCAAAACCGCTTACCGAACAAATACAACCGTTCGCGGCTGTTTGAAGTTGTTTTGTTTCTATACATCCCAGCCGGATGTTAACGTGCTCATTGTCAAATGTTCACGTGCTCATTTTGGTTCTAATCATTTTAAGATAGTGTTTATCGGGCTTTTTCACCGCTGAACGCTAACCAGGGAGCCTCCTGAGCACAAACGCACAATATCGAACAGCGAGACGAGAGGGTGTATGCATATGTCTTTGCTAAACCGCGTACAGCAGCTGCCGAAGTGCTTTGTTTGGGGCGCCGCAACCGCCGCGTACCAAACGGAAGGTTCCACGAAGGTGGCAGGCAAGGGTAAGACCATGTGGGACGATTACCTTGTCGCCCAGGGTCGCTTTTTGCCCGACCCGGCCAGTGATTTCTACAACCGCTACGAGGAGGATATCCGCCTTTCTGCCGAGCATGGACTCAACGCCATCCGTGTGTCCATCGCCTGGACCCGCATCTTCCCCAACGGCGACGATGCCGAGCCCCTCGCCGAGGGCGTTAAGCACTACCACGAGCTGTTCGCCTGCTGCAAAAAGTATGGCGTCGAGCCCTATGTGTCCCTGCATCACTTTGACTCCCCCGCCGCCCTGTTCAACCAGGGCGACTGGCTCAACCGCAAGACCGTCGACGCCTATGTGCGCTATGCCGAGTTCTGCTTCCGCGAGTTCCGCGAGGTCAAGAATTGGTTCACCATCAACGAGCTCATCAGCCTCTCGCACTCCCAATACATCCAAGGCAACTTCCCGCCCAACCATCACTTTGATGTGACGAGCGGCATCCAGAGCCAGCACAACGAGCTCGTTGCCCACGCCCGCGCCGTCAACCTGTATAAGGATCTTGACGAGACCGAGCACCTGGGCGGACGCATTGGCATGGTCAACGTCCTGACGCCGGCATATCCTGCCACCGACTCGCCCGCCGACCAGCACGCCGCCGACCTGTACAACGCCTTCTACACCGACTTCATCATGGACGGCGCCTTCCTGGGTCACTACTCCGCGCGCACCCTCTCACTCATCAACGAGATTCTGCGTGCCAACAACGCCACACTTACGGTTGAGGACAGCGACATGGAGGAGCTCGCCAAGGCGGCGCCCCGCAACGATATGTTCGGCCTCAACTACTATCAGTCGGCGTTTATCGCCGCCTACGATGGCGAGTCCACCAACAGCTTTAACGGCACCGGAGACAAGGGCACCTCGTGCTTTAAGTTTAAGGGCGTCGGGCAGCAGGTCGATATGCCGGGTATCCCCACCACCGACTGGGATTGGCTCATCTACCCGCAAGGCCTCTACGACACGCTCAAGCACATCAGCGCCACCTATCCCAACCTCCCCGTCATCTATATCACCGAAAACGGCCTGGGCCACAAGGACCCCGAGCCCGACGCAAACGGCATCGTCGCTGATCCCGAGCGCATCGACTTTGTCGACCAGCACATGGAGAAGGTGCTCCAGGCGCGCGCCGAGGGCGTCGACGTCCAGGGCTACTTTATCTGGAGCCTGCAGGACCAGTTCTCGTGGGCCAATGGCTATAACAAGCGCTACGGCCTGTTCTACATCGACTTCGACACGCAAAAACGCTACATCAAGCAGTCGGCACTCTGGTACAAGGAGCTCGCCGACACCATGGCGGACGCGCAGTAGCGCATCGCCTCGCTTTCCCCCGAGAGGGGAGCGGCCCTATGCGATACAAACCCAGCCGCTCCCCTCTCTCCCCCTGGGACCGACCCCGCCTGCACCCGGGCTTTTAGCAAGCGGGAGACCATATAGGTTTTCAACGTCCATGCCATTAAGATTTCATGCAAAGAGGAGCGTGAACTATGGAATCGATCGTTAAGTTCTTGGAGAAAGGTCAGCCGTACTTCGACAAGGTCTCTAAGAACATCTACCTTCAGGCCATTAAAGACGGCTTTTTGGCAGCAATGCCCATCATTCTGTCTTCTTCTGTCTTCCTGCTTATTTCGACCCTGCCGGGCGTTGTCGCCACGGTCGGTGGCTTTACGCTGCCCGACTGGTGGAACGTCGACGTCGTGAACTTCTGCAACAAGGTTTACAACTTCACGATGGGCGTCGTGGGCATCATGGTCGCCGGCACCACCGCAAGCGCGCTGACCGGCTCCAAGAACCGCCGCATGCCTGCCGGCAAGGCCATCAACGCCACGAGCACCATGGTCGCCGCCATGTGCGCTATGCTCATCTTGGCCGTTACCCAGACGAGTGCCAAGATCGACGGCGCCGATGTCTCGGTGTTCTTTACCGACAACATGGGCACCAAGGGCCTGCTGAGCTCCTTTGTCGCCGCATTTGCCACGGTCAACATCTATGCCTTCTGCATTAAGCGAGACATCACCATCAAGCTGCCCAAAGAAGTTCCCGGCGCCATCGCCCAGAACTTCCGCGACATCTTCGCCTTCAGCTTCTCCATCCTGTTTGTCGCCGTCATCGACGTTATCTGCCGCACCTGCTTGGCCGTCCCGTTTGCCAACGTCATCTCCACGCTGGTGAGCCCGCTGTTCGCCGCTGCCGATTCCTACGCCGGCCTCGCCCTCATCTGGTTCATGATCCCGCTGTTCTGGTTCATGGGCATCCACGGCCCCTCGGTCGTTAAGCCTGCCCTCAACGCCGCGCTGTTTGGCAACATCACTACCAACCTCGCCACGCTGCAGGCCGGCGGTCACCCCGCCCTCGCCCTGACCGAGAACTTCGGTAACTACATCGGCGAACTCGGCGGCACCGGCGCCACGTTCATTGTCCCGATCATCTTCCTGCTCTTTATGCGCTCCAAGCAGCTCAAGGCCGTCGGCAAAGCCTCTGTCGTGCCCGTGATGTTCGCCGTCAACGAGCCGCTGCTGTTCGCCGCGCCCATCATCCTCAACCCGTACTTCCTGATCCCGTTCCTGTTTGCCCCCGTGGCCAACGTCCTCATTGGTAAGTTCTTCATCGACTTTTTGGGCATGAACGGCTTTATCTATGCCATGCCGTGGGCACTCCCCGGACCGATCGGCACCTTCATCGACACCAACTTCCAGCCGATCTCTCTGGTCCTGGTTGTCGTCCTGCTGGTCGTTGACTTCTTGATCTACTACCCGTTCTGTAAGGCCTACGACAACGTCCTGTGCAAGCAGGAGGCCGAGACCCTGGCCGAAGAAGAGGCCGAGGAGACCAAGGCCGTCAAGACCGCTGCCGCCCCCGCCGTTGAGGCTCCCGTTGTCGAGACCGCTTCTGCCACTGAGGCCTCCGCAGCTCCGTCCGCCCTTAAGGGCAAGGACCTGAGGGTTCTGGTTCTGTGCGCTGGCGCCGGCACCTCTGCACTGCTCGCCAACGCGCTTAAGGAAGGCGCCGACGAGCTGGGCATCGACATTACCGCCAACGCCGGTGCCTACGGCAGCCACTACGCCATCATGGACCAGTACAACGTCATCGTCCTGGCTCCGCAGGTTCGCACCTATTACAACGAGATGAAGGCCGACACCGACCGCCTGGGCATCACGCTGCTGTCGCCCAAGGGCAAACAGTACATCGACCTCACTAAGGATCCCAAGGGTGCCGTCGCCTGGATCGAGGAAAACCTCGAGGCATAAGACGCTGACACCACCTGCCGCTCGCAGACAATAAATGGCCCGTGCATCGATGTGTGATGCGCGGGCCATTTTGTTTAGACCGCACCCGTCCTCCTGTTCATCTCAATCTGTAACATCTAGCCGAGTTTTTTGGTCCCAGCTGTTACAGATTGAGGTGAACGCACAGGCCAAGCCGAAAATCTCAATCTGTAACATGTAGACCGCTTTTGACCGCTTAGATGTTACAGATCGAGACAAACAGATGGGTCAATCCAATCAATCTAGATCTGTAACATCTGGCTGGTCATTTCACCCCTAACTGTTACAGATCGAGACAAACAGAACGCCCGAGCAGAAATATCTCAATCTGTAACATCTAGCTGAGATTTTCGGCCCTACCTGTTACAGGTTGAGATGAACGAGCCGAGCACGCCTACGCCCGCAAATCCCGCACGCTCGCACGCTCGACCAGCACGCCCGAGACGAGCGTACGGCTTCTGGAGCTCGGGGCTTCCAGACCTGCGACAACCTCGTTAAGCGCACGGATACCCAGCTCGCGATGGCGAAACTTCACCGACGTCAGAATCGAGTTGGGAATCGTCTTGTAGAGCTCATCGTCGAAGCCGATCACGGACACGTCGTCGGGCACACTGAGCCCCTTGTCACGTAGAGCCATCATCACGCCGTTTGCCATGCAGTCGTTAGCAGCGAGGACCGCCGTGCAATCGGGCTTATCGGCAAGCACAAGGCCCGCAGCATAGCCACTATCCGCATTCCAATCGCCTTGCAGAGGCTCGGGCGGCTCAATGCCACGCGTCTCGAGTGCCGCACGCCAACCTTTCATACGGCACTGGCTCGACAGTGACTCTTTCTTACCAGAGACGAAGTACACGTTCTTGTGCCCGCGATTTAAGAAGTACTCGCACGCCATGCGCGCGCCGTCCTCTTGGTCGTCACTGACGGTGGAGCAGGTAGGATGCTCCATCGGCGTAATAATCACCGTCTTGAGGTCTTTCGGCGCCTCAAAGGTATCAAAGTCATCGACCATCTGACGCAGGTTGAAAATCATGCCGTCGACGGGAAGCTGCGACATCCTACGTGCCGCTTCGGCAAGGGTCATCTTCTCCCCCGCCCGCTTTTTGATCATCGTGAGCGCAAAGCCTCGCTCTTCGGCGGCATCGGCGATACCGTCGATCATGTCCACGTTGCCGCCCGACAAGTGGAACAGCACCACGCCGATGCACCCGTAACGGCCCAACTTGAGTGAACGCGCGGCAAAGTTCGCCCGGAACCCAAGCGCTTCCATGGCAGCATGGACCCTATCGCGCGTCGACTCTCGCACGCTATCGGGCTCGTTGATCACACGCGACACCGTCTTGAGAGAAACGCCCGCGGCAACTGCCACATCGTTCATTGAGACATTTTTCTTGTCCATCGTTGCCACTGCTTCTCCAGTCGGTTTCCTATCGATCGTTCTTTGCGTTCTAGCATACACTACCTGCTCGGTTTTCAAATTTGCCGTTTACCGGACAATACCGACCGTTCACCCGTAAATCCTTGTTGCTCTTCCAAGAATGTCTTACGTTGTCATTAACGAAATGACAACGTTGTCATTTCGCAATGCCTTCCTTAAGCAGGAAGGTTTCCGGGCAGTCCTGACCATCCATCGACGACCAGTTCCATCCACATGCATCGCGCATCAAGTAGCAAAGGAGCTCTATGGACGCCATCGTAAAGATGCTCGAAAAGCATCAGCCGTTCTTTGAGAAGATCTCGAGGAACATCTACCTCCAGGCCATCAAGGACGGATTCCTTGGGTGCATGCCCATCGTCCTCACCTCTTCGATCTTTCTGTTGATCGCCACGCTTCCCGGCGTGGTTGGCATCACGCTGCCCCAGCCGCTCATCGACTGGTGCAACAAGCTGTAAAACTTCACCATGGGCGTCATGGGCATCATGGTTGCCGGCACCACTGCCAAGAACTTCACGGCTTCCATGAACCGTCGCATGCCCGCCGGCAAAGTGCTCAACGACGGTTCCACCATGGTGGCCGCTCAGTGCAGCATGCTGCTGCTCGCAGTCACGCAGTTCACCACCAAGTTCAACGGCTCCGAACTTTCGGTCTTCGATTGCACCAGCATGGGCACGCGCGGTCTGTTCTCGGCCTATATCGCCGCGTTCATTACCGTGTGGGTCTATAAGTTCTGCGTCTCGCGCGATCTGACCATTAAGCTGCCTAAGGAGGTCCCGGGCGCCATCGCTCAGAACTTCCGCGACATTATCCCCTTTGGCGGTGCCGTCATCATCTGCGGCATCATCGATGTCATCGTGCGCAACCTCATGGGCGTTCCGTTCTCCGAGCTGCTTATCAAGCTGCTCTCCCCGCTCTTTACCGCTGCAGAAACCTATCCTGGCCTTATCCTTATCCAGGCAGCAACCGCGTTCTTCTGGTTCATCGGCGTCCACGGCCCCTCGATCGTCCAGCCGGGCATCGACCCCATCCGTCTTGCCAATCAGGCCGAGAACCTGCAGGTTCTGCTGGCCGGTGGTCACCCCGCCCACTCCCTCACCTTTAACATGTCGCTCGTGGGTGAGTTCGGCGGCACCGGCGCCACGTTCATCGTGCCGCTTCTGCTGATTCTCTTTATGAAGTCCAAGCAGCTCAAGGCCGTCGGTAAGGCCTCAATTGTTCCTGTTGCCTTCGCCGTCAACGAACCGCTGCTCTTTGGCGCGCCGATGATCCTTAACCCCTACATGCTCGTCCCCTTTGTCGCCGCCGGTTGCGTCAACGTGAGTGTTGCCAAGTTCTTCATCGATAACGTGGGCATGAACGGCTTCTCCTTCGTGGTGCCTTGGGCCACCCCCGCCCCCATCGGCATTTTCATCACCACGAACTTCCAGCTTATCGCCCTGGTATTTGTCGCGATCATCATCTTGCTGGACGCCATCATCTACCTACCGTTCTTGAAGGCATACGATAAGCTGCTCTGCGACCAGGAGGCCGAGCGCGCCGTCGAGCTGGGTCTCGAGTCCGATGGTGCCGCTGCCATCGCCGCCAACGCCCCTGCGCCCGCTGTCGAGCAGGCTACCGCTTCCGTCGAGACGACTGTTGCCGCCGCCGACAGCGAGCCTGTCGCCGATCAGCCCGAGCCCGCTGCCGATGCATCCGCCAAGAAGGATGTCGACGGCCTGAAAGTCCTCGTCCTGTGCGCGGGCGCCGGCACCTCTGCCATGCTTGCCAACGCCATCAAGGAAGGTGCTGCGCAGACCGGAGAGAACATCGCTTCCTCTGCCGGCGCCTATGGCCAGCACACTGCCATCATGGATCAGTACGACGTCATCGTGCTCGCCCCGCAGGTCCGTAGCTACTACAACGACATGAAGGCCGACACCGATCGTCTGGGCATTAAGCTGCTCGCCCCGCGCGGCAAGGAATATATCGACCTTACTCGCGACCCCGCTGGCGCCATCAAGTGGCTCCGCGAGAACCTCGACTAGTTCCTCCCTCTGTTGGTGCCCGGATCCCCAGTTCGGGCACCTCTCCCTATTCGTATCCCACAGAAAGGATGACTCATGACCAATCCCATGCAGTTCCCCGACGGCTTTGTGTTTGGCGGCGCCACCGCCGCTTACCAGGTTGAGGGCGAGACCCGCACGCACGGCAAGGGCAAAGTGCCCTGGGACGATTTCCTCGCTGCTCAGGGTCGCTTCTCCCCCGACCCCGCAAGCGATTTCTACAACAAATATCCGGTCGATATCGACCTGTGCCAGCGCTTCGGCATCAACGGCATCCGTGTCTCCATCGCTTGGAGCCGCATCTTCCCCAGTGGCACCGGCGAGGTTAACCCCGAGGGCGTCGCTTTCTATCACGAGCTTTTCGCCACCTGCAACAAAGCTGACGTTATCCCCTATGTCACGCTCGATCACTTCGATACGCCCGAGGCCTTTTACCAGAACGGCGGCGAGGGATTCCTGACGCGCACGACCATCGACGCCTTTGTCGAGTACGCCAAGTTCTGCTTTGCCGAGTTCACCGAGGTCAAGCACTGGTTTACCTTTAACGAGATTCCCGCGACCGCCGAGGGCAGCTTTATCGTCGGCAACTGGCCGCACGGCGAGAAGTATCGCCTGGACAAGGCCTTCCAGCTCATGCACAACATGATGGTGGCCCACGCCAAGGCTGTCGTCGCGTTCCATGAGGGCGGCTTTGAGGGCGAGATCGGCATTGTCCAGAACCTGGAGCCCAAGTATCCCCTCGACCCCAACAACGCCGCCGACTGCGAGGCAGCTCGCATGGCCGACGTCATCAACAACCGCTGGGTACTCGACGCCACCTTCCGCGGCCACTATGCAGCCGACACCATGGAGGCTGCGACCAAGCTGGCCCATATCGCCGGCGGCGAGCTCGACGTCCGCGACGAGGACATCGCCGCGCTGACCGCCGCGCTCCCCTACAACGATTGCCTGGGCGTCAACACCTACAAGTGCCAGTTCCTGCGTGCCGCCGAGGGCGAAAACGACATCAACCACAATGGCACCGGCGACAAGGGCTCCTCGCGCTGGTTCCTCAAGGGCGTGGGCGAGTCATGCGTGCGCGAAGGCATACCCACCACCGATTGGGACTGGATCATCTATCCCGAGGGCCTCTACGACCTGCTGCTCCGCATTAAGAACGATTACCCCAACTACAAGAAGATCTACATCACCGAGAACGGCATGGGCTATAAGGACGACTTCGAGGACGGCTTTATCGATGACGCCCCTCGCATCGACTACATGCGTCAGCATCTCGCGTGGATCCTCAAGGCGATCGACGGCGGCGTGAACGTCGACGGTTACTTTGTGTGGTCGTTGCAGGACCAGTTCTCCTGGACCAACGGCTACAACAAGCGCTATGGCCTGTTCTACATCGACTTTGAGACCCAGAAGCGCTATCCCAAGGCGAGCGCGTACTGGTACAAGAACGTCGCGGAGACCGGCCTGCTCATGGCCTAACTTTTGCCGCATACCCCCTGTCGGCCGTATACGAATCCCTCCACGGGTTCGCATGCGGCCTTTTTTGTTTTGGCTCGGCCCGAGCAGGCCATTTGTCTCGATCTGTAACATCTAGCAGAGATTTTTGGCCCCAATTGTTACAAATTGAGATGAACGGGGGCACCCGGTTCGAAATGTCTAGATCTGTAACATCTGATTCGCTTTTGGCCGTCTAACTGTTACAGATCAAGACAAAGATGATGGCTGGGTAGACAAAATCTCGATCTGTAACATCTAGTCGAGTTTTTGGGTCCTAGCTGTTACAGATTGAGACAAATGCACAGGACAATCCCCCCAATCTGTAACATCTGGTTGGTGATTTCACCCCTACCTGTCACAGGTTGAGACAATTTGATAGTGGAGTCCTCATTTACGCGTCATATCGCGTAGCGCTCACGCGTTGATTCCCCACAATGACAGGAGGTAAAAGTCCTCCCGCATCGCCTGTTGGCAATCCCATAGCGTTAGCTAGCAGATGACCTGTGTGTGTTCCTCGATGGCGACACGATTCTCGGCGGCGATACCCGGTTCGCACACCACGGCATCCAGGCTGTCCAAGCGACAGAAGGTGTAGAAGTCGCGCTTGCCGATCTTGCTGGAATCGGCGATCAGATAGCGTGAGTCGGCCTTGCTAAAGGCGAGCTGCTGGATACGGCCCTCGTCCATGTTGGACGTAGATACGTCGCCATCCAGAATGCCGTTGGCGCCGATAAACGCCGCGTCGATGCCCAACGCACGCAGGGTATCCTCGGCCGTTGGTCCCACAAAAGCGGCGGTGCGGCGACGGTACATACCGCCCACGAGGCACAGGTCGCAGTCTTCGCGCGCCTCGAGCAGGTTAAACACCGAAAGCGAGTTGGTCACGATGCGCAGGCGACACGCCGGCAGCATCGAGGCCATCTGTTCCACCGTAGTGCCCGTACCCAAAAAGATGGTCGAGCCCTCCTCGATAAGCTCCACAGCACGGCGCGCAATCTGCAGCTTTTCCTCGGCATGCTTGGTGCGCTTTTCGCTGTGCGAATACTCGTGGCGCAACATAGCGTGGGGACGGCCCTGTGCACTACGGGCTCCGCCGTGCACGCGCTCGATCTCGCCTAGGCTCGCAAGCTCCTCAAGATCGCGACGGATCGTCATATCCGAGACGCCCAGTGCATCCGAAATCTCCTTGACCGAGACCGTGCCCTGCTCTTCGAGCAGCTGACGAACCTTATCCTGTCGCTCTGCCTTAATCACGATGAATCCTCGCCGTTCTTTGCGCGCATATCATTCAAACAGTAACGAACAAATTGTATCAGACTCGTGCGCGTCAAAAATGAACGCCCGCTCAGCTCCAATCATCACTTTTTTGAGAAAAATACCCCCTGCTTTAGTGGGGTGTAGTGATAATCTCGCCTGTTCGCGCTACAGTTTGTCGGAAATACCTCGATGTTAGGAACCAAATGATCACTTCCGAGCTTTTCGGCACCGCGCCGTGCGGTACCCCCGTTCATCGTTACACCCTCAACGGGCCCGAGATCTGCGTTCGCATTATGGACTATGGCGCCACCGTGTTGGGCATCGACGTGCCCGACATCCCCGGCAACGTGCGCGATGTGGTGCTGGGCTTCGATAAGCTCGAGGATTACTTTGACAACCCCGCCTGCTTTGGCGCGACCATCGGTCCCGTGGCAAACCGCACCGCGGGCGCCACGATTACCATCGACGGCACGGACTGGCATATGCCCGTCAACGAGGGCGTCAACAACTTGCACAGCGATCTTGAGCACGGCCTGCACAAGCGCGTGTGGGACGCTGAGCTCGACGAGACTCACAACGCCGTGCGCATGACCACCTCGCTTGAGGATGGCGAGCTGGGCCTGCCCGGCAACCGCACCTTTACGGCCGTGTTTACCGTGACGCGCACCGGCTGCTTCCGTATCGAGTATGGCTGCGAGAGCGACCGCGCCACCTATGTGTCCATGACTAACCACACCTACTTTAACCTTGCCGGCCATAACGCCGGCATGGACTGTGAACACTTCTTTGTTGCTAACGCTGCCCACTACCTGCCCATCGACGACCAGAACGTTCCTACCGGCAAGATCGCTCCGGTCGAGGGAACACCGTTTGACTTTCGCGAGCTTCGCCCCGTCGCACCCGGCATGGAGGCCGACGACCCGCAGATCAAGCAGGCCCGTGGCTACGATCACTGCCTGTGCATCGATGGCTATCAGTACGGCCGCAACCTGCGCCGCGCGATGCACGTCGAGGAGATGTGGACCGGTCGTGAGATGGACTACTACACCACTGCCCCGGGCGTGCAGCTCTACACCGGCAACTGGCTGGGCGACGAGCACGCCAAGGACGATGCCAACTATGGCTGGGGCGCCGGCTTTGCCCTCGAGGCCGAGATGTACCCCGACACGCCGCACCAGCCTCTGTTCCCGCAGGGCATTGTGGGCCCGGGCCATCCCTACAGCAATGTGATCGAATACCACTTTATGAGGCACTAAGCCCGCAACGCGACATATCGCACAGCAGCGCCCGCCGGCACCACCGCCAGCGGGCGCTTTTTCATCTTTTAGGCTCGTTTTTTCTGTGACTGTATGAGTGACATATCAAAACTATGCCCATTTACTACGTTTAGCCCGGGATGCTCGACCATGCACCGGTTTTTGTTACATTTGTGAGCAGTATACCTGCGGTTTTGTTTATCTCAAATTCGACATGCTCGACGATAGCCAATCAAACGTAGTAAATGGGCATAGTTTTTGACAGGCGGCATCGCACGCGTCCCTCGCAAGGGCAAAATGATCCGCTTTCCTCCGTCCCCAAGGGATCAGTTGAACAGATTGCCAATGGGGTCGGGGGCGGAACTGGGGAGATAGCGGATTTCTAGCTCTATGCCGAGCTTTTGCAACTCTTTGAAGGCGGCGATGTCCGTATCGTCTACGGCAATGGTAGGCGTTGCAGAGCGCTTGCCCTCCCCTGCCTGCATATGGCCAATGCTGATCTTGGTTATTGGCACACCACCCTTAACCAGCGCGAGCGCATCGGCGGGTGAGGCCACTATGATCAAGATCCATTGACGCGGCGTTGCGGTATGAATGATGTCGATGGTCCTTTGCACCGAGAAAAACCGCGTCCAAACGCCTTCTGGCACCGCCACCCTCATTGGTGCCCATTGGCGCGAATCCGCCGCGATCTCATCGTTGACGATTAGGACAAGGTTGGAACCCACGGCTTCGTTCCACAGCTCAACGTCTTGCCCGTAAATGAAACGGTCATCGATACGCGTAAGAAGAATCTTGGGTTGAGCCATGGCTGCCCCATTCTGTTTGAGACCCATACGAGCGGGACGTCGACCACCAACTCAACAGCAGGTCAAGTAACAAATGGGCACTGCAGACATCACGCCTCCAATATTAGTGCATTTAAAGTGAGAAAAGCCGTCAGAACCCTTGCGCGGACGTGCGATGTCCCGTATCATAGACAGCCGTTGACGCCTCAGTTGCGTCATCACATGGCCGCCAGCGTAGCTCAGTTGGTAGAGCACCGCTCTCGTAAAGCGGGGGTCACCGGTTCGAGCCCGGTCGCTGGCTCCATTGCACAAGATAGCCGCCTTCGGGCGGCTTTTTTGTTGCCGATTTTGAGTGCGCGTGTGCCAATCCAAGCATCGCCACGTCAACAGCGGCCCACTCGGTGGACTTCGGGTTTAATACTTAGGGGCGGGGATTTACCAAAGTGAAAAATTAATGAAAAGAAACCCAGTGCAACAAATGCCATGGCGAGGGCTCGAATTGGCCATATAGATCTAAAATAGTCACGCTATACAAGACGTTGGGGATAGAGATGAAAAGAACTAAGGGTTTTCTTTTGTTGGTAATGATGCTGCTCGGACTGTTCTGCCTGAGTGGCCCTTCTTGGGCCGAGGCTGCCTGTCCTGAAGGTGAGCCTCAGCAGTCTTATACGGGCAGCCTGCTGATAACTGCTAAGGAGGGCGATGCCGACTCTCAGTCTGGGGTAAATCCCCTTGCCACTTTTGAGGGGGACGGCGGAACGGTCAAGCTTGACCATATTGGTAGCGGGATTTTGAGGTGGCAAGTTCTTCCGGACAAAATTGCGAACGATCCCTTCTCTTTTGCTGGAACGATATATCTATACAAGGTTGTGAGCGGAAAACAAAAATACGTCGATTGCTATCCGACAAACGGGTCTGGAATTGCATTCACCGGCATTTCGGGGCAGATTGATACACATGTACGAAAGGGAACCTATGTGGTGCGTTGGGTTGGAGCTGCTGGAGGCCCGATATGGATTGCGGTCTTGCGCCCCGATGTCCAAATAGGTTTCTCTCTCTAGACGGGAAGTTGCTCATGAACGCCATATATGACGGAGATGACTGGGTCGATCATTATACTTGGCGCCTGGTCGGCTCGAACGACAATGGGGATGTGGTGTTTGATGGACTATGTCCAAAGCATCTCCATCCTTTTGTCTCGTCGTTAATTGAGAGTTCCGCTCGTGTTGCCCCCTACAGCTCGGCATCGCTTCATGATACGGACGTTTTGAAGACCATAAGGGAATCAATTGACGAGGGAACGATGAGCGGCCCGCTGTTTTCTCGACTTGTGGGGCTAGATGAGATTGGCTCGAAACGACTGCTTGCGGGCGAAAAAGTGGAACTCACTTATCGGTCGATGATTTCAATCCTGCGGCTAGCCGATGTTCTTCGCAAATAAATGAGGCTTCCCTATTCAAAAAACCGAAAACCCCGCCAAACGTGATTTCCCTAGGGAAAAAACGCTTGGCGGGGTCCTGGCGTGTTTTCCCTAAGGGGATCACGCCATCAGACGAGCAGCTCAGCCGAGCAGTTCGCTACTCCTCCCAGTAAGCATCTGCAAGCAGCTTAAAGCAAATCTTCTTGACCGGCTGTGCGCCATCGCCCGGGAACTCGAGCGTGGGCATGTGAGGCTCGCCGGCAACGAACAGTGCAAACTTATCGTCGGCAAGATCGCCGGCGATCGAAGCGTCGGAATCGACCAGATCGTAGTCGTCCTTCTCGTCAAACTCCTGAACCAGCGTCAGGCTGCCCGTGGCGACCTTAAAGGCCTCGCGACCCTCGACGTCGATCTGCAGGTCGTGATAGCGCTGATGCGTCTCATAGTGAGCCTCGGCCTCGGGACGCGTCGTGGGAGACATGACGTTCGCAAAGACCTTCTCACCCAAAATCGGATGGCTGCCGACCTCGAGCTGTGCCGGGTCGTTCTCCTCGAGCCAGTCGATCAGCACGTCGAGGCCCTTGAGCATTCCGCGGTACTCCTCGATATCGCCCAATGCACCGTAAATCATCTAAATCCCCTCTCGGATCGCTTCTTTGGCGGCTAATCGGCAAACGCGTTACCGATGCTGTTGCCACCCACATACGCCTCGACCAGGGTAAGGTCGGGATTGAACACGACAAACTCGGCGTCGCGCCCCAGCATAATGCTACCGCACTTGTCGTCGACATGAGCTAGCAAGCAATGCCGGGGCCGACGCCCAGGCTTTTACAGCTCGGTCACGACAACGCCGTTGTAGACCTCGTCCCAACGGTCCATGACCAGATGGCCGGTCATGGGATCCATGGCATTGAGCTTGCCGCAGGTGTTGGCGGTACGCAGCACCGTCTCGTCATCCGCGCCAGCAGCAATCGCATGCGCGAAGCCGGCAATGGTCGAATCGCCAGAGCCCGTAGCGTTAACGGCGGGGATATCGGGGGTCTTGGCGCGGAATGCACGGCCATTATGGAAGCCCACGGAGCCGGCAGCGCCCATGGACACGACGACCCAGGGGATATCGGAGAAGCGGGCATCAGAGGCGAGCGCGGCGCGGAGCTCGTCCACATCGTCGGTGGTAAAGCTCGTGCCCAGAAGGCCGTTAATCTCGGTCAGGTTAGGCTTGACCAGCTCGGGCTTAATTTCGGACTTAAGGGCGGCCTCGAGCGAAGCACCCGAGGTATCGAGCAGCACCTTGGCGCCGGCGTTCTCGGCAATGCCCGTGATCTTGGCGTAGTAGTCCGCCTCGACGCCGCGGGGCAGCGAACCCGAGATGGTGACGACGTCGGCCTTGCCCGCAAGCTCGGTAAACTTGGCGGTAAAGGCATCGAGCTCCTCGGGGGCAATCGTCGGGCCGCTCTCGAGCAGCTCGGTCTGGTTGCCGGCGTGAAGGATGTTGAGGCAAATTCGAGTCTCGCCCTTGATGGGCACAAAATCATTCTTAATGCCGTTGGCATCCATGAGCTCGGCCATGTAGGCGCCCATGTGGCCGCCGAGCAGACCGGTTGCCACGACGTCGTCGCCCAGCTGACCCAGCACACGGGCCACGTTGAGGCCCTTGCCGCCGGCGGTCTTTTCGGGCGTCACACGGTTGACGTCGTCGATAACGAGCTCATCGAGCTGATAGCGCGTATCGACAGACGGGTTCATCGTAACGGTGAGGATCATTTTTAGCTCCTTATCTCGCAGGCTCCTAGTGCCTCGCGATACGAGTCGACAAAACGGAATTACAGAATTTCAATCGTGAACGAGCGAACGACGGTCTCCTTGGGCTTGGCGACAAGGCAGCCGCGCTTATGCTCAAGCACGTCATCCTCATCGGAACAGGTCGAGAGGCCGCCCCAGGGTTCAACTGCCACAAAATCACCCTCGGGCTTGCTCCACACAATGAGGTACGGGAAGCCCTCAAAGCTCAGGCGAACGCCCTTGTCCTCGCCCTTTTTGGAAAGCGTGACCTGACGGCTCTCGAGCACGTCAAAGATGGTCTCCGCAAAATCGAAGAGCTCATGCGACAAAGGCAGCGTCTTTCCCACCATGGGGTTCTTGGAGCGCCTGTCCACATCAATCAATCCGGTCGAGGGAACGGCGGTGCAGAGCTCCGCAGCCTCGTCTTTCTCAAAACGCAACTCGTAGTCCGTATAGGACTCACCCTCGTCGAGCGGGCACCTAAAGCCGGGGTGTCCACCGATAAAGAAAGGCATGTCCTCGGTGCCCTCGTTGGTAACCTCATAGGAGACACGCACGGCGGCGTCCTCGAGCGTATAGCGGGCGACAAGTTTAAACGGATACGGATAATCGCTCAGCAGCGCGGCGTTATCCTCGGATGCCAGGCACATAGCCAGCTCGTTTGTGCTTTGGCTCAACAGCTTCCACTCCTGCTTGCGCGCAAAGCCGTGGCGGGCGAGCTTCACATGATGTCCGGCAAACGTCATGGCGCCGTTATCACGCAAACCTCCGCAAATCGGGAAGCAAATCGGTGCCTGGCCGGACCACACGGCGGGATCGCCCTGCCACAAGTACTCGCGACCTCCAGCCTCAATCGAGGTAAACGAGCCGCCGGCCGTGGAGACCTTGATAGAAATCGAATCGTTGGAGAGAGCGTATTCCATTGTCCTTCCTTTCGAACAACTGCTTTTTGCTCGCAAGAACCCGTCTCGGCCCTGACCAAAGGACAAACCCGCACGTTCATCGATGCGTCCGGTTTCCCAGGCATGCAACGGGGTACCATACAGACATTGATGCAATTACAGCTGAAAGGCCTTCTTATGCGAACCATCATCCTTTATGCCTCACGCCACCACGGCAATACGAAAAAGCTCGTGGACGCCATCGTCGAGGCGCACCCCGAAATCGATACCCTCGACGTGAAGTCACTCGGTAAAAACGAGTACCCCGACCTGCACGAATACCATCTGATCGGCGTCGCCACGGGCATTTATTACTCCGAGATCGACAAAGATATGGCGCGCGTGCTCACGAACGTGCTGCAGCCGCAGGATAAGGTGTTTGGCCTTATGACCTACGGTGGCAAAAACAAGTGGTACGGCAAGGATATCGATGGCATCTGCCGCATGAGGCAGGCCATCTTTATGGGCGTCTACGGCTGCCCTGGCTTTGATACGTGGGGGCCGTTCAAACTCACCGGCGGCGTCCAGAAGGGACACCCGACCGCAGAGGAAATTAAGGGCGCCGTCGACTTCTTCGACAAGATCGAAGACGAGTATGGCGACATCATCGTCGAAGAGTACGCCAAGCGCGAGAAGCGTCTAGCATACGAAAAGGAGCATCCCGCGGGGGGTCTTGTGGCCGGCGTCAAGCGCACGGCAAAGAAGATCGCTAACAAGCTGTAACTGTTAAGGTGCTTTTGAGCGTTTAACCCATACGGCGGGTCCGAGCAGATTCGGGCCCGCCGTCTTTTTCTATCGTTACTCGGTAAAGGCGTTGCCGACGCTCTGGCCGCCAACATACGTCTCGATGAGGGTGAGCTCATGGTCGAACACGACAAAGTCGGCGTCGCGACCCGGCATGATGCTGCCGCACTTATCCTCGATGTGCGCGGAGCGTGCCGGCACCTCAGTTGCCATGCGAATGGCGATATCGGCGCTGGCGATACCCCAGTCGACGATGTTCTTGACGCCCTGGGCAAGCGTGAGCACCGAGCCGGCAATGCTCTTGCCGTCGGCGAGCCAGCACAGGTTGTCCTTCATGATGACGTCCATGCCGCCACTGGTGTAGCTGCCCTCGGGCATGCCGCCGCAACCCAGGCAGTCGGTGATGAGCACCGTGTGCCGCCAGCCCTTTGCCTGCAGCAGCGCCTTGATGGCGGCAGGGTTTACGTGCTTGCCGTCACAGATGATCTCGGCGTAGGTCTCGGGCGTGGACATGGCAGCGCCCACGACACCGGGCTCACGGTGATGCAGCCCGCGCTGGCCGTTATAGGTATGCGTAAAGCAGCTGGCGCCGGCGTTGATGGCGGCGATGCACTCATCGTAGGTGGCGTCGGAGTGACCGATACTGGTCACCACACCCTTGGCGTTCAGAGCAGCCGCATAAGCAGCGGCACCGTCGCGCTCGGCCGCCATGGCGCTCTTAACGATGCGACCGCCCGCGGCCTCCTGCCACTGGTCGAAGACCTCCTCGGAGGGATCGATAAGATAAGCGGGGTTCTGCGCGCCCACGTGCTTCATGGTAAAGAAGGGGCCCTCAAGGTAGATGCCCTGAATGCGAGCACCGCAGAAGTCGGGGCCGCGGCCCTCGTCAGCCTGGGCGATGGCGGCGCAGGCATCCTTGATCTGCTCGACGCCATCGGTGAACGTCGTGGGCAGCCAGCTGGTGGTACCGCGACGAGCGAGCTCAGTCGAGCTGATATCGATACCCTCGGGGTCGTTATCGGTAGTCGAGTGGTTATAGAAGCCATGGATGTGAGTATCGACCATACCCGGTGCGATCCACGATCCCGTGTAGTCCTTAATCTCGCAAGAGGGCTCGTCGGCCTGCCAGGCGCCAAAAACACCATCCTCGACCATAAGATAGCCGCCCAGTTGCGGGCCTGCCGGCAAGAAGAACTTGTCAGCCTTAATTGCGTACGTGCTCATATGCACTCCTTGCTTCTAAAGCAGTTGACTGTGGTAATGCTTATACCCGGTCCATGTAAAAACAAAAAGCGCCCGCCCGCCGTTATGAGCGGACGGGCGCCCTTACAGGGGGACGCGATTAAGCGGTGAAGGGGTGAATCGTCACGCCCTTAACCACGCGGTTGACCGTACCGGTGGGGCTCGGCGTGTCGGGCGTGTTGCCCACGCGCACGGAGTTGAGCAGGCTGATAGCCTGAGCAAACATCACGAACGGCAGAGCAAGGTAGCCCTCGGGAAGCGCCTCGTAGCCCTTAAAGGTGAAGGACTCGCCCTCGTAGACGGTAGCGCCATCCTGCTGAACGGCAACGGTGTGCTGAGCGATCTTGTCGCCACCGATCTCGTTGAGGATGTCGATGTCGTACTGACGGGTGTAGGCGTCGTTGTTGACGAACACGAACACGAGGGTCTTGTCGTCGACGAAGGACTTGGGTCCGTGACGATAGCCCATGGAGGTGTCGTAGGAAGTAGCGACCAGACCGTGAGCAAGCTCGAGGATCTTGAGCTGGCTCTCCTGGGCAAGGCCACCGAAGGAGCCGGAACCCAAGTACGTCACGCGGTTGAAGTCGCCAGCGAGGTAGTCGGCAACCTCGGACTCGCGAGCGATGACCTCCTCGCCCATCTTGGCGATGGTCTCGACCCACTCGGCCTTCTGCTCGTCGGAAGCCTCGTCAAAGATGAGGGTAGAGAGCAGGGTCATGCAGGTGTAGGAGCCGGTCATGGCGAAGCCCTTGTCGTTGGCGCGCGGAATGAGCAGCGTCAGCGCATTGGGATCATCGGCAGACTCGACGGCGAGCTTGCCCTCGGGCGCGCAGGTGATGTTGAGGAACTTGACGTTGTGGACGAGCTCCTTGGCAACGGCAACGGCGGCAAGGCTCTCGGGGCTGTTGCCAGAGCGGGCAAAGGAAACCACGAGCGTGGGATCCTCGGCGCGCAGGAAGTCGCGCGGGGCGCTCACGATGTCGGTCGTGGCGATGGGCTTAAAGTCGTAGAGATCAGTGTTGCCGGCGTGACGCAGATACGGGGCGCAGGTATCGCCAACATAGTCGGACGTACCGGCACCGGTGAAGACAACGGACAGACGGCCCTCGCCCATAGCGCGAGCCTCGGCCAGAAAGGCCTCGATGGCCTCCTTGTTCTCGCGATAGATGTTGAGCGTATCACGCCAAAGCTCGGGCTGCTGAGCAATCTCGGCCGTGGTGATCTGGGCGCCGAGCTCGGTGAGCTCCTCGACACTCTTCTCGAACATTTCTAATACCTCTCTCTAGAAGTAATCCTCTGACGTGCAATTATACACTTCGGTTGGTTATCTGGTAGTAACCAGTTAAATACAAAGAATCATCATATGGAAACGGTGCAGACACTAATCGCTACGCTGGTGGTAAACCTTGTATTTAAACTGATCGGCACGAGCAACCGAGAGCGTATACTCCACAACCTCGTTTGACTCGTTATACGTAGTCCTAACCAAATCGAGCACAGGCGAGCCCTCGACGATTTCCAAAAGGTGGGCATCGGTGGGACGGGCTATGCTCGCATAGAACTCCTCTTCGGCCACGCGTATTTTTTGCTTAAAGTCTTGCTCAATCACATCGTAAAGCGGCTTACGCTCCAGCAGCGGTCGCTTTAGGGACAGAAATTGACGAACCGGTAGATAGCTACGTTCGACCATCATGGGCATGTTGTCGGCAGAACGAAGGCGCTTGAGCTTAAAAATGCGATCACCGATACGTAATCCCATATGCTCGGCCAGATTCTTATCGGCCTCCATCTCGCAAAAATCGAGAATCGTGGTCTCGGGGTCACGACCCATCGCGCGCATCTGCTCGGTAAAGCTGTAGGACTGCATAAGATTGGTTGCCTTTGCCGAACGGTCGGTCACAAAGGTACCGCGACCGTGCTGCCGAACCACCAGTCCTAAACGCTCCAGTTCCTGCAGAGCCAGGCGTACCGTAGTGCGCGAGAGACCATAGCGCTCCGAAAGTTCGCGCTCGGAAGGAATCATGTCACCGGCGCGATATTCATGGTCAATCTTTTCGGTCAGAATATCGACCAGCTGATCGTACAGCGGTTGCTTACGCGCTCCGATCGCCATCCTATCCTCCCTTTTGCTCGAATTCGGCTAACTACCTAGGGTGTTAAGCATTATCGGTCTGCAACACCCGAATCATTAAGAAAACAAAAGCCGCGCGCTCTTTCGAGCACGCGGCTTTTAACATACACATGGCTTAAGGGGTCGGGGTGTGAGCCGCGTAGGGACACACCCCTCAAGCTAGAGCCTTACCAGATGCTCGGCCAGAGACCAAGCGGGCCAGCGCCCAGGATGCCAAGGACGAAGAGCAGGAGAATGCCCTTGGTCGGGGTCCAGCTGTGCTTAGCGAACATGTAGTAAAGCAGCAGCGTAAGCATAAGCGGGACGAGCTTCGGGACGATGGTGTTGAGGGTGTCGGCAACGGAGAAGTTGACCGGATCCTCGGTGACGGTACCGTAGGTAACGGACGCCATGCCGTTGCCCAGATCGGTGACGCCGCACTCGACAGCGTTGCCGTCGGCATCAGAAGCGGTAAGAGCGTTACCGTCGGCGTCGGTCATGGCCATGGTGCCAGCCTCAGCGGTCTCGGTATCAATACCCTCGAGGCCGGTGAAGTTCTCGGCCTCCTCCTCGGAGACGACAACCGTGTGGGCAGCAATGCCGCGGGTGGTGCCGTTGGGGATCTGGAGGTTGATCTGGGTGCCACCCATGGTGACGACCAGGCAACCGACGACAAAGACGCCCATGATGGAAGCGGCACGCGTGAAGGCCTGCATGTTGGCAGTCAGAGCGTCAATAGCGCTGGTGCCAAGCTTATAGGACCAGTTCATGAGCCAGAAGCGCAGAGCGAACTGGACGACGTTGAAGATCACCAGGAAGATGATCGGCGCAGCGGCGTTGCCGTTGATGGCCATGTTGGAGGTGATGCCGGCCGTGATAGGCACGAGCGTCAGCCAGAACAGGGCGTCACCGATACCACCGAGCGGGCCCATTGCGGCGACGCGGACGGCGCGGATCGTGGGGATGTCAACCTTGTTCTGCTCGAGCGAAAGCACGATACCCATAACAAAGGTGACAAGGAACGGGTGGGTGTTGAAGAACTCCAGGTTGTGGCTCATGGAAGCCGCGAGGTCGTTCTTGTTGGTGTGGATCTTCTCCAGACCGGGGATGATGGAGTAAAGCCAGCCAGCGGCCTGCATGCGCTCGTAGTTGAACGATGCCTGCAGGAAGCAGGAGCGCCAAGCCATCTTGTTGAGGGTCTTCTGGTCGAGCTGCGGAGCAGGAGTGAGATCCTCGTAGTGCTCCGGGATCACATACTCATTAGATGCCATCTTCGAAGTCACCTCCGTCAGAAACAGCTGCACCCTTCAGCTCGGTCTGCTGCTGGAAGTCCCAGAAAGCGATGCCGAAGCCGATGAGAGCGAGGATGAGCAGGGCAGGGGTTGCCAGCGAATCGTTGGCAACGGTGATGAGCGCGAGGCCAAAGCCCATGAGGAAGAAGCCCCACATATCGCGGTTCATCATAACCTTGAGCAGGACGGCGAAGCCGACGAAGCGCATCATGCCGCCTGCAGCGGACAGACCGGTCTGCAGCCAAGTCGGGATGGCGGAAGCGATGGTCTGACCGATGGTGGCGCCAGCGATGAAGAACAGGGTGACGACGACAGCGAAGATCAGGCCGAGCAGAGCCATGGCGAAGTAGTTCAGACGCTCGATACCCTTGGTGTCAGCGTTGTGAGCCATGTTGTCCGCGGAGGACATGAGCGGCGACATAAGCGTGAAGACCAGGGTAACGCCGAGCTGACCAAGCAGAGCGAACGGAATGGCAAGGCCGACTGCCGCGTTGGGCTCGAGGCCCGTAGCGATAGCGAGAATGGCTGCCATGATGCCGCCGATGACGGCGTTAGGCGGCTGAGCGCCTCCGATCGGCATGTTGCCGATCGTCATGAGCTGATAGGTACCACCCACGAGAAGACCGGTGTTGAGGTCGCCAAGGATAAGACCGATGACGGCGCCGGTGACGATGGGCTGATAGAGAGACTCGAGGAAGTTGAACTGGTCGATTGCCGCGACGAACGTGACGATGAAGACCAGAGCGACCTGGATGATCGAGTATTCCATCTTGCTCCTCCTTTCAAAATGTATGTACGCACTTTGGATATCACGTACAGAACGTCAGGGTTTCAATCCTGACAACGTGGATCACGAGGATTACGAGAAGAGCTTGCTCGTGTCCTCAACAGGCGTGCTCGGAACGCGCCTGATCTCCAACTCCACCCCCAATTCCTGCAGCTCTTTAAACGCAGCGACATCCTCGTCGTTAACTGCGACGGAGGTGGCGACTTGGCGCTTTCCTTCCGACATGTGCATGTTGCCGATGTTTACCTTCTTTATAGGCACACCGCCCTTGACGAGCGTAAGCACGTCTTCCGGTGTTTCGGCCACGATGAAGATCTTCTGGCGCGGGCTCGCCTTGCCAATGACGTCGATGGTCTTCTGCAGGGAGAAGAAACGCGTAGCGACGCCGGCGGGAGCGGCCATCTTCATGAGGTTCTGGCGCATGGTGTTGGTCGACACATCGTCGTTGGCGACGAGGATAAGGTTGGAGCCCAGGGTGGAGTTCCACTGGGTGGCAACCTGACCATGGACCAGTCGGTTATCGATGCGGGTAAGAAGAATGTTGGGTTCTGCCATGTTGATCAGCTTCCTTTCGTTATTTGCTGACGACAGTTACTCGATCTCCTGAATCGCGTAACGCGAAACATCTACGACGGCACCGGATCGGACTTTGATCTGGACCTTTTCGCCTTCGATGCCCTTGACGGTTCCGTAGATACCGCCGGCGAAAAGAACCTCCTGACCCGGCTTGAGCTCGGTGTGCAGCTCCTTGAAGTACTTCTGCTTCTTCTTCATGTTGATTTGCGACCAGATGGTGTAAATCAAGCCCATGACGACAAGCAGGCCTAAAAGAGCGACCGAGGAGCTCAGGACGCTGGCTCCGAAATCGGCCATTAGATGCCGTCCTCGTCACCGAAGATATCCTCTTCCTCGGCACCAGCGACGGAGGCAACCGTCTGGGCGGTGATGCCCGTCTGGCCAACGGTCACGGCCTGCTCGCCAAGCTCGGCGAGCGTAGCGTTGCCGCGGAGGAACAGAAGCTCAATAACCATGGGAAGGTTCGTGCCAGTCAGAATCTCGACGTTGTCGACATCCTGGGCAATCATCATTGCCTGGTTGAACGGGGTACCACCAAGCAGGTCGGTAAAGACGAGCACGCCATCGCACTCCTCGCGCATGGCGGTGATAGCGGCGCGGAGATCCTCACCGTAGGAAGCAGCCTGGTCGCCCTCGAAAGGAACGACGGTAAAAGCGGGCTGATCACCGGCGACCATAGCGATAGCGCTTGCGAGGCCGGGTGCGAACTGTCCATGACCGGTAAGAATAAAGCCAACCATTCAAATTTCCCTTCCGAAGGTGTGTACGATCTGAATCCGATGTTTTCGGAAGCCAGCGGGCGGACGCCCTTAAAGCTTCTTGGAAAGCGTTCTTTGAAGACCAGTGGTCTCTCAACTGGTAGTAACCACGTGACGTGTTGTTGTCACTATATCATCACAGAAGAGGTCGCTTTCGCTGATTCACGCAATAAAACGTTTTTGCACCGCTCACGGCGATAAATCGACCGTTTACCGCTCGTTAACACTTCTACCTGCGGTTTTGAAACCGTTTCGAAATACTTTGACGAAAGATCGGAACCTTTTCTGTGTCTAAACAACGCAGGGTGGCCAAAAAAGGCATGTAGAAAAAATGCAGGTCATTGTGAAGATTTGTGAATTGGTCTTTTTGACTTAATACCAGTTAGAACCAGTTTAGAAATTATCGGTGAACGGTAGTTTTCGACCGCTCAGCGGTTATTTCCAATCGTTTGCAGCTCCTTTTCCATATGAATTAGGGAGACCCGATGAAGCACTTGCGTGGTTGCGGGAAATTTCGATACTCGTCCATCCCCCACGTGCCAAACTCTCACTCCCTAAATATGCCATAAGCTCTCGCTATTCGTCTTACAAACATAACTTACTCTAATCTGTAATTGTTTATCGTTTATCATTAAGTATGTTATAAGATTTAAATATCATCCTAGACATTGGTTGGAGGAGCTATGATCCGCTGGAACGTATCCAAATCGAATGAACCCATCAACCGCGAACAGGCAATAGCCGATCTGAGGAAGCTCGCTCACATCTGCAAATGGGCCACAATCTGCACCGCCGTAGCGCTCGCTCTGGGACTCCTCGCAGTCATTGCAATCGAGCTTCTACTCATATTGCCTAGCCTCTCCCAAGGGTTCTGCCTCCAATCCGTAGAGCTTAATGCCGGCGAAGGGCCATCTCTCGCTCTCGTCGGCGCCAATGAACAGACCCCTCTTATGCTTGTCGCGCACGACGGTCATACTGCCATAGGGAGCGCCATGATGACATGCCTTGCGCTTGCCATTGTGCTAAGCGCATACAGGTTTTTCTCCACCATTGAAAAGGCAGGCAGGCCCTTTGACCTCGAATGCATCCGCATACTACGTCAAGTAGGACATTTGTTCCTTATTGGCGGCGTTGCTGTGAAGCTTCTTGGTGCCATAGTCACGGGGCTGATACTCTCAGGATTTGGCGGCAACTTTACGGATGCGCTTGGCGGCCAGCATCTCGACCTCTCTATGCTCTTTGCAGGCCTGATTATTAGCCTGATTGCCAGCGTCTTCCAGTACGGGTGTATCCTGCAAATACAAGATGACGAGTTGCTCTAGGGGGAATCCATGATTATTCTGCGGCTCGACCGCATGCTTGCCGAACGCAAGATCTCATCCAAAGAGCTTGCGGAACGCGTGGGTATCTCCCAGGTCAATATGTCGCGTATCAAGACGGGCAAGGTTTCTGCCGTGCGCTTTTCAACTCTTGACGCGATATGCCGGGCACTCGACTGCCAGCCGGGCGATGTGCTGGAATATATGCCTGACGATGAAGCCGATAACCTCTTTGGACTTAAAGATTAATAGGCATAATGTAGCCACCAGCGCCCAAACGCAAATAGCCCGCTAGAACGGATATCGTTCTAGCGGGCTTATTCAGATAGTTCGGCTACGCGATCGATAAGCTCAGGCAAACCTTACGCGAACAGGCCGTAGATGCTGATGTTGGCCTTGGCGTACAGGCCGTTAGCGTACTCGGTCCACTTGGAGCTGGCGCTCGAAGCCTGCGAGGAATACTGCTGGTAGGCGGTGTAATAGGCGGTCATGGCCTGCTTATAGGTCGCGCTATCGGCCGTAAAGGCATCGTCGGCGAACGCCTTAGCATAGGTGCCATCGGCGTCCTTCCAGGTGCCCTTCTCGCTATCCCACTCGTCGCCGGCAAGGTTGATGATGTAATCGGCGTAGTCCTTGCTCGCGGTGTCCTCGTTGCCGTCAGAAGGCTCGGTCGGAGCGGTCGGCATGCTCGCGGAAGCATCGCCCACCTTCTTCTTGTAGAGCTCTTGCAGCGTCGCGGACTGGCGGACGATCTGCTTGGCCTGATCCTTGGACACGCCGTACTGTTTTGCCATGGTCTTGTAGTCGGAGGTGCCGATGGAATCCTCGGCGTACTTCTTCATCTCCTTAGAGGAGACGGTAATGCCCTCGTCCTCGGCAGCATCGAGCAGAATCTTGTTGCGCACGTAAGACAGGATGACGTCGGCAGAGGGGGCGGTGTAGTTGCCGTTGCTATCCTTGACGGTATCGAGGCTGTACTGGCTCTCGATGGCCTCGCGCGCGGTGATGTCGCTCTTCTTGCCGTTATAACTATAGCTTGCCACGGTCGAATCGAGCTGGTCCTCGGTCAGGGTCGACGAACCGACACCCTTGCCGCCAAAGCCGCCGTTGCCGATAAAAAAGCCGACCACAGCAGCGATCACGACAGCGACCACAAAGGCGGCGATCATCGTCTTCTTGTGCTTGGATGCATGGTCGTCCGCGTCGGCGTCAGTTTCGTCCTCATCCTGGGCCTCGGGCATCAGATTCTCGTCAGCGGCATCCGCGGCAATCTGAGCCTCCAGTCGGGCGTCCTCCTCCTCGGCGGTCGTGCCGGCAGCAATGTGCTCGGCAGACGTACCGGCGACCAGGTCGATCTTCTCGTCCTCATCACCGTCGGGGCCTTCGCCGCGCTCGATGATCTGGATGCCGTCGATCTCGTCCTTCTCGTCCTTCTTTTGAATCAGACCCATATCAGTTACTCCTTGTTAGGAAACATAGTCTTCAATAGAATACGCCCGACGAGGCGCCGGGCGTATTGATTCTTAGGTTATACGCAAACACTTAAGTACTATTTAGGCGTTTGCAGTCTGCATGCCTTAGGCCAGGTGCGCGATAACGGCATCGGCAAAGGCCTGCGTGCCCACAGCGCCCTCAACGGAGCCGGTCTGGGCACGACGCACGTCACCGGTAACCTGCTCGCCCTCGTCGAGCGTGGCAGATACGGCGGCACGAATGCGATTGGCAGCATCGTTCTCGCCCAAGTGGTCGAGCATCATCGCAGCAGAAAGGATCTCGGCCGTGGGGTTGGCGATATCCTGGCCCGCGATATCGGGCGCGGAGCCGTGCGTTGCCTCGAAGATGGCGCAGTCGGCACCGATGTTGGAGCCGGGGGCCATGCCCAGACCACCCACCAGGCCGGCGCACAGGTCGCTCACGATGTCGCCGTACAGGTTGGGCAGCACCAGAACATCGAAGTCGTTGGGGTTCTGGACCAGGCCCATGCAGGTGGCGTCGACGATCTTGTCGTTGAACTCGATATCGGGATAGCCCGCGGCCACCTCGCGCGCAACGCGCAGGAACAGGCCGTCGGTCGCCTTCATGATATTGGCCTTGTGCACGGCCGTCACCTTTTTGCGGCCGCAGCGGCGGGCATACTCAAAGGCGTACTCCACAATACGGCGGCTCTTGGCGATAGAGATGGGCTTGATCGAGATGGCGGAATCGGCGGCGAATGTCTTTTGGCCCGAACGCTCGACAAGCTGCGAGAGCTCCTCGACCTCGGCTGCGCCCTCGTCGAACTCGATGCCGGCATAGAGGTCCTCGGTGTTCTCGCGCACGATGACCAGGTCGACGTCGCGGAAACGCGAGCCGTCGCCCGGCTGCGACAGACAGGGACGCACGCAGGCATACAGGTCAAAGTGCTTGCGCAGGGCCACGTTAACGCTGCGGAAACCCGTGCCGACCGGCGTGGTGATGGGGCCCTTGATGGCAACCTTAGTCTCGGCGACCGCGTCGAGCACGTGCTGGGGCAGCGGCGTGCCAAACTCGTCCATGACGCCGGCGCCGGCCTCCTGGACGTTCCAATTGATCTGGACACCGGTGGCCTCGACCACGCGGCGCATGGCCTGCGTAATCTCGGGACCGATGCCGTCACCGGGAATCAGGACTACATCGTGCGCCATAATCTGTTACTCCTCGTCTTCGGCGTCGTCAGATTTTTTAACGCTAGCACGCTTCTTCTTTTTGGAGAGATCCAGGCCAAAACGTTTAACAAGCATTTCGCAAATCTCGCTCGAACGGGCCTTGAGATAGCTGCCCTTACCGTTCTCGGCATCGAACTTAAGGCGCAGCGCGAGCTTCTCGGCAACCTCGGCGTCGATCTCGCCCTGGCAAAACTCGTACAGGCAACCGAGCATGTCGCGATACTCGAGGTCGCCGTGGTAGCACTGGATGGCCTCGTCCAGGATGGGCCAAGCCTCGCGCGAACGCTCGACGCTCGTGGCACCCCACACGCACAGCAGGCGGAAGGCGGCATAGCGCAGCGTGGAGGAGATCTCGTCGAACAGTGCGGTCTCGGCGCCCTCAAAGGCATCGCCCAACTGCTCGGGGCAGGTGGTGGCGAGCGCCGTCAGGGCATCGAGGGCCTCCCAGCGGGTCTGCGCCTCGGGGCGGTCGAGCGCCTCGATCAGCGCGGGTACGCAGGGCACGACGCGCTGCGGATCGCGCTCGGCAAGCAGGTGCAGCACGCGGGCGGCAAACTGGCGGATGCGGCGCGTGGGGCAGCCGAGCTCCTGGACCAGGCGGTCGACGGCGTTCTCGTTCTCCTCTGCCAGCTGGAGCTGTGCCAGCTCCTCGTCGGTGAGCTGTTCGTCTTTATTTTCTGCCATAGTTACCTCTTCTTACTATTTCTTAGCATGCTTGCCAGCACCCTTGCTGTCATCGGTGACCGAGATGAGCTGTCGGTCGGCCGCGCCATTGCGACGTGCACGGCGGCGTTCCTCGGCATCGCCCGCGTCGGCGGCGGCGCGGTGAGCCTTGTTGACGTTAAAGACCTCGTCGTGCTTGCGCCACGGGCCGACGGACTCGCCAAAGCTCATCTTAAGGCCGGCGATAAAGCCGCCGAGCCAGCCGATCGGCGCAAACTGCACCAGCGGGAACAGCGAGAACACCCAGGTCAGCAGGACGACTGCCGCCGCTCCCGCAAAGTTGGCGATCCAGTAGTCGCGCTTGGTGATGACGCGCTTTTCGCACGCCCACTGGCCGCACAGAAAGCCGATGTATATCGCAAAGAGAAAGAGCACCAGCGCAAGCACCACGAACGTCCAGCTCATGGGCGCTACTCCCCGTGATGGTGGCCGCAGCAGCACTCGTGACCGTCGTCATGGGCATGGCCGCCGCAGCACTCGTGGTCCTCGCCGTGGTGGTGTCCGCAACCGCACTCGCGGTCGTCACCATGCTCGCCGCAACCGCAGCCTTCCTCGTGAGCACCGTGTTCCTCGGGACGATACTTCGACCAGTCCAGACCGGCGGCGATGGCGTCGGCCTCCTCCTTATAGAGGACCGTGATGGCCTGGGTGCCCAGCTTGGCACCACCGATGGCGTCGAGCATGTCGTAGAGCGTAAAGGCCACGTCGGCGCCGGGCAGCGCAAGCTCGCGGTCGTCGGCATAGGCGAGCGCCAAGCGCAGGTCCTTAATGAAATGCTCGACCATAAAGCCGGGCTTGTAGTCGCCGTCGAATGCCTTGGGCGCCAGGCTCTCCATGGCGCCGGACTTGCCGGTACCGCCCAGGATCATCTGGCGGGTCTTCTCCAGGTCAAGGCCGCTCAGCTCGGCAAATGCCATGGCGTCTGCCATGCCGACCATGCAGGCGCCCAGCGACACCTGGTTGGCGAGCTTGGCAGCCTGGCCCTTGCCGGCGCCGTCGAAGCAGCAGATGTTGGCCGCGAAGGTGGCAAGGATGTCGCGGACCGGCGCGATGTCGTTCTCGGTGGCGCCCACGATAGCCGTAAGCGTGCCGGCGATAGCACCAGACTCGCCGCCGGTGACGGGGCAGTCAAACGCCATGCGACCAGAAACCTGGGCGGCCTCGGCAATGTCACGGGCGAGCTCGGGCGAGCTCGTGGTGAGGTCGATCAAGACCGCGCCCGGCTTGGTGCACGCGAGCAGGCCGTCGCCCGCCAGGTAGAGCTCCTCGACCTCGGAGGGATAGCCCACCATGGTAAAGACGACATCGGCGTTAGCCACGGCATCTGCCGGCGTATTGGCCCAGGCGGCACCGCGCTCGATAAGCGCGGCGGCCTTGGACTTGGTGCGGTTGTTGACCGTGACAGGATAGCCAGCATCCAGGATGTGGCCGGCGATGGGGGCACCCATGATTCCGGTGCCGATAAATGCGACAGAGAGCTTGTTTGCCATGAAACCTTTCCTTTTGGGTTGGGTGTTGTTACCAGGTTGAATACTCGATGCCAACGTTTGGGCTGTGAGTCGAGGGCGATTACGGACGCAGCGCTTGCCTACTGACCGCGCACGCGGCGGGCGATGCGGTCGGAAAGCGACGCCTTGTCGGCGCGGTTCTTACCCCAAAACGCGCAGGCCACCATGCCGGGGCCCACGTGCGAGCCAATGGTGGGACCCACGGAGCTGCGGATGATCGTGACGTCGGCGCAACCCTCCTCCTTGCGGATGGCGGCTTCGAGCCAGTCGCCGTCTTTCTCGGCATCGGCCGTCATGATGGCAATGGGCATGGTACGGTCAGGCACGTAGTTCTCGCGAAACGACTTGAGGATGGACTTGAGCGCCTTCTTGCGGCCGCGGTTGACGCCAATCAGCGACAGCGAGCCGGCCAGGTCGTAGGAGAGCTCGGGCTTGACATCGAGCTTTGCCGTGAGCTGCGCCGCCGCGGGCGGAATGCGGCCGCCGGCAGCCAGCGCGTCAAAGCTCTCGAGCGTAAAGTAACCGTGGACATAGGTCTTAGCCTCGTTTGCCCAGTCGACCAGCTGCTTGGCGGTCAGTCCCGCCGAACGCTGGCGCACGGCCTCGAGCGCCAAGAGCGCGCCGGTCGCGCAGGGCAGAGCGTTGTCGACCACGTACAGCTCAAAGTTGGGATACTCGGCACGCACGGCGTCCGCCGCCTGGCACGCGGAGTTGTAGCTCGACGACAGCGCCGAGGTAAAGCACAGGTAGACCGTGGGCGTGCCCTCTTTGGCGCACTCGGTAAAGAACTCGATATAGCGACCGAGCGACACAGCCGAGGTGGACACGCGGGCACCGGCGCGCATGCGATCGTAAAACTCCTTGGGTGTGATGCTCGACCAGATATCGTCCGTGCGCTCCTCGCCATCGATAATGAAGGGGAAACCCAAGATATCGACATCGAGGTTCGCGGCGACCTCGGGGCTAAAGTCGCAGCAGGTATCGACGACGATGCGGCAACGGTCCGAATGACCGGCGGATGCGGCCTTGTCCATCAAAGCGACTCCTTACGTAAAAAGGCGGCCACCCGCATGGGATGGCCGCCAACCGTTAACTCATGCAAGTTAACGTATTTTACTCGTCAAGTGTTTCGATGCGGGGCTTGATGATGCCATATCCACCATTCTTACGGTGATACACCACATTGATGAGACCGGTCGTCGCGTTCTCGAACACGTAGAAGTCGTGGCCCAGCAGATCGGTCTGCACCAGCGCCTGCTCCTCAGTCATCGGGGTGACGTCGATAACCTTCTCGCGGACGAGCAGGTCGTCCTCCTCCTCGGGCAGCAGCAGGTCGGCCAGATCGTCAACGCGCTCGACCGGCGCAACATCCGCGGCGCTGGCACCGCCCTGGCGGTTGTCCACGACCTTGGTCTTGAACTTACGCAGCTGGCGGGTGACCTTATCGGCGGAGAGGTCGATGGCGGCGTACATATCTGCACCGTGCTCGGCAACGCGAATCACCGAACCGCGGGCGCGAACCGTAACCTCGACGATTGCCGGGTTGGGGTTCGAGGGGTTCTTCTCATAGCGAAGTACAACGTCGACCGTCATGGGCTCGATATCGAAAACCTTGAGCGCCTCGCCGATCTTCTCATCCACATGCGCACGCAGAGCATCGGTTACCGTCGTCTTGCGTCCAGAAACCTTGATATCCATACGTGGCTCCAATCTGCCTCGGGGACTTACTGTACTGGCTATGTACCCATTGCCGTGCATTTAATCACGCGGATTCCCAAAGACCCGAATAACGATTGCTTGATACCGCATACCGAAGTCTCGCACTTTTCTGTGGCAAAGTGCGCTATAGGAGGGAGCCGGCGACTTTGTATTTGGTCCCGAAAATTGGCTTTGACCTGCTGGTTTTATAGAGATGAAAAAGCCGGGCTCCCCTATTGGGGAAGCCCGGCAGTGCGTGTTGAAACCGTGAAGAGGCATCTCTCCTAGCGCATAGGAGACGCCACCCCTAGCAATAACTAGCTATTAAGCTTGTTAATGTCGTCGTCGGTGATGGTGTCTTCCTGGCTGGACGATTTGTCTTCGGAGGGTGCGGTCTCATTGTTGGAATCGGAGGATTCGCTGCCGGAGGATGCGGAGCCAGACGACTGAAGGTTGACACCAGATACTGTCTTAGTGGTGAGGTCGTAGGGCATCGTGCCATACCAGACGCAGTGGACTGCCTCGAGCGTACCGTCGACCGTGATGCCGTCGAGGGCATCGCTCACGGCACGGCACAGTTCGTCATTGGACGAGAGGCCCGCAACACCAAGCGTCGAGGGCGCCTCGAGCGCACCGACATAGGAGATCTCGCTCATCAGGCGTGCAAGGTAGCCGCCGGCCGTGGAGTCGCAGATCACATAGTCGACTTCGCCGGACTCGAGCGCCTCAAAGCACTCGTTGATGTTGGAGTAAGTCTTTTGGTTGGCGGTGATGCTCTGCTTAGCAAGCGCCTCCTGCGAGGCCGAGGACATCTGGATACCCAGAGTAGACGTGTTAAGGGTATCGGTGGAAACGCTTAGCGACCCACCATCGCTGGTTTTACCGAACACGGAAGCGGCATCGTGCAGGCAGGTGCCGAGCGAGCTAACGTCCCCATCCGTGGAGTTGATCTCGCCGATAAAGATATCAGCCTTTTTGTCGCCGAGCGCGGAACCTGCCGAGGACGCATCGACAAAGGCGACCTTAAGGCCCATGCGGCTTGCGAGGGCGCGGGCAGCGTCGACTGCATACCCCGTGAGCTCGCCGTCAGCGCTCTGCATGGCCTGCGGCGCATCGGAGGTATCGAGGGCAACCGTCAGGGTACCGGGAGTGACCAGGGCATCATCCGACACCGTGGGCGTGACGGTCTCGTACTCGATCTGGTCGATCGTGGGAGTCGTGAACGCAGACAGCGGGTTGAACGCGCATCCGCTCAGGCCCAAAACGGCGATGACCGCCGCGGTCCCAGCACCTAACCGAGCCGCGTGCATCAAGCTGCCCCTCACCATGTCCACTACCCTGCCTTCTGTGTCGTATACGATCCGTGCGTTGCACGAAATATCAGATTGTTCCCACCAGCTGACCTGGTATTTGACCCCACACTTGCGCACCGGGGTGTTTGCTCGGGAGGCCGCAGCCACCTTCACGACTGGCCCGCTCGCCCGCGAGGCGGTATTGCCCCAAAGAAAGTAGAACGGACGGTGCGGCTTACATCTAGGACGCGCCATGATCGCGCCGCGCGCACGCGGTCGCTTACGTGGATCCCTTTGACCGCGTCTGTCTTGGACTAGGACGGGCATTTCGTCCGTCCGCAACCACAGCCTGGTAGGAACGTAGCGCATTATAGCTAAGTTCAAGCTAAAGTTTAAGGTTAGGGGCGTCATTCGCATCGCGAGTACAGATTTCGCAGGTCGGAGTGGGCTATTCGTGCCTCTGTGAAGCCCGGAGCTCCCCTATGGGGAGCTCCGGGGCACCCTTCCTAGGGTGCCGTGGCCAAAAAATGGCAGATATGAGTACTGTCACCAATTTAGTAACAGGCAATTTTGGCCTCTCGGACAGATTTTGCGCTCAATGTCGCTAACCTGATGCTTAGTTATTCCACATTTGTTTATTATCTTCTTACTTTATGCCGCCTCCGAGTCCTAAATTCCTTGATTTTGCTGTTACTGATTTAGTGACAGTACTCATATTTGCCATATTTTGGCCAGGGCATATGATTAACCCCCTATTTTCGACGTGAATTAGACCGGCTTAAGCCCAAAACACGCCCGCAGCGTGTTAAGCAACGCCTCTTGCTTCTTCCTGCGGGCATCGACGCGATTCCGGTACCGCTTTCGCATACGCTGGTGGATGCGCCATGCGAGCGCTTCCATCGCTTCCATGTCGCAAAGCATTTCGTTGTTGACCGTTGCGACCTCGATTCCCATAGTAATCAAGCCCGTGTTGCGTTTTTCATCATGGATACGTCCCCTCCGAGAGGAATGGCCCAGCTCACCGTTGTATTCCAGGTCAAACCGGGCCGCTTCTTGATACGCATCGCAAACTGCATGAGGCATCCCCGAGATTGCCTGCGCACGGTCATCGAACTCGATCTTGTAGTCGGTCTTAAAAGGTCCGCAGGCAAACCCGCCATAGGAAAACGGAAGCGAAAACAGAGCGAGCATGATGCACTCCATGGGCGAGAGCAGGTTTTCTGACAAGTAGGGACACAGACGCTGCAATTGTTTGGCCGTGCTTCCCTTGCATGTCGTAAGGTAATCTGCCAGGCGATCGGGCGTCAGCACCGGTTCGACTTCAAAGTAGCCCACGTCTGCTGGCTGGTCCTTGTCCTTTGCAAGTTTATTCGTAACAGGCGAGGTGTAGGGAGGCAGATACTTCCCGCGGTCGCTCAGTGAAATCTTAGAGCACAGCTCCTGGGCCAGGGCAAACGCCTGGATGCAGCCGACCTCGCGCGCAACGGCAACACAAAGGGCCTCGGGAGATAGGCTGTACACCCCCGGTTCCACCTCTAGAATCGAGCCGGCGGGCAACCCGGAACACACGGACCAGCCTACGCCAGGCATGCGGCGGCGCTGCGCCGCAGATCCCACCAGCAAGCACAGATCTTCTTGCACCTCGCCACTTTTGGCTCCAATTCGCACCAAGTCAGGAAGATAGATATCCTCGGTCGAGGGCGACGACGTGCGCAGCACACGGCGCTCTTCATCGGGATTAAGGTCCTTCCAGCTGATATAGCCCATCTGCCGGCGCTCGGCGCGCATCATGCGCAGCGCTGAAGCGCCTGTTAGGATTACGGAAGCCGCTAGCTGTTCGCCTGTCGGCTCGTTGCGCCGCTCAATCTTCACTGCCACAAAACCACCCCTACCAAACACGTGCGATAGCAAGGCCATCGACTGCCGCAGCGCCGGCACGCTTGAGCTCCGCCGAGGCTGCTGCCATGGTCGCGCCCGTGGTGATAACGTCATCGATAAGCAGTAGGCGGCGGCCGCGCACGTCCTCAACCGTCTCGTACATGCCTTGGGCACGCTCGCGACGCTCCTCACGACCGAGTTCGCGCTGGTCGCCATGCCCGTACTTGACGAGGGCATCGAGCAGGGGAACACCCGACAGCTCGCAAAATGGGCGCGCAATGGCCTCCATATGATCGAAACCACGCCGCCGAAACGCTGCCGCCGTCGCAGGCACAAACACCACCGCATCCGCACCGGACAGCACACCTCCTAAGCGATCGGGCGCTACGACCTGGGCATGCAGGGCGGTGTCGTAGAGCAGCTCCGCCAGATACGGAGCCAGACGTCGCTCGCCCGCATCCTTGTACGCTTTAATGATGCGCGGCAGCGGATGCGCATAGACGGCGCACGCCAGGCAGCGATCGAGCGCCTCCGCCATTGCCGAGGACGTGCCCTCGACCGAACACTCAGTGCACAGCAAATCCCCAAACGGGGCGCCGCATCGGGTGCAGCTATGACGTGGGTCGATGAGCGTGAGCGCAGCCAGGCAGTCTTGGCAAATAAGCGTACCGGCGCGCTCGCAGCCGGCACATCGTGTTGGCGACAATGCCTCGAGCGCCTCGCGTGCCACCCGCTCGGCAAACGGTAGTAATTCGTCCGCAAACGGTAGGGCACCGGCACCCTGCAGACAGCTCAATATGTTCAGATGGCTCTTCACGACACAACCCTCCCTACGTTCGATCGCAGGGAGGGTTGTTGATTCAGCGCTATGGTACCCCGACGCGATTGGGGCAAGGCTGGTTAAATCCGCTCGCGGGCGTTATTCGCCGGCAGGCGGTTGTGGTGCAGACGAAGACGGGGCCGAGCCCTCGCCACCATCCTGGCGCGGCTTGCGGGAACGGCGACGGCGACGGCGCTTTTGACCCTGGTCGGCCGAGCCCTCGCCACCGCGATCCTCGCGCGGCTCGCGCTCGTCGCGAGCGGCGCCACGCGAAGCCTTGGCAGCCGCTCCCCCGCCATCTCCGGGACGACGGCGCGTGACCTTGACCTCGCCATCCGAGACCTGATCGGCAACGGAGGGCACTGAGGGCTTCTGCTGCGCGCCCGAGGAATGGCGACGACGCGGACGCGGCGCGCGCTCCTCCTCGCCACGTGACTTGCCGCCCTTGTCGGCAGGCGCGTCGGAGGCCGAGGCGCCCTTGGAAGCGGCACCAGCCTCGCGAGCAGCTGCGGCGCGGAAGGCGTCCTCGCGCTCCTCGCTCGACAGATGACGGCGGCGACGTCGTGTGGGGTTCATGCCACCGCCGCGATTCTGCTGCTGGGGCTGTTGAACCTCGCGCTCGCGAGCGCCGTTCTTGCCGGCGGCTGCGGCCTCGCCGGCATCGGCAGAGCCCGCACGCTTGCGGCGGCGACGGCCGCCAGCGGCCTCCTCGGCCTCAGGCGTTGCGGCATTGCCACGGCCCTTTCCGCGGCCACGGCTCTCGCCCTGGCTCTGACCGGCGCGAGCATCGGATTCGGCATCGCGACGACGACGCTTGGGCATCGACGTGCCAGCAAGACGGTCGGCGCTCGACAGGCCATCGCCCACGTCGACGCCGTTCTCGCGGTCGAGCTCCATGAGCGCCAGGCGCATCTCGGGCGACTCGATGCGCTCGAGCACATCGCGCGTCACGCAGTCGGGGCGGCAATTGCAGCCCTGCTCGGCAGCCTTCTTCTTGCAGCCCTCCGAGCAGGTCATATCGGCCAGGTTGACCTTAAAGACTTTGCCGTTCTCCAGGCGCAGCACCAGCTGCTCACGCGGCGTGTCATATTCCTGAATACGCGCCTTGCCGAGCGGCGTATCGATGAGCGTCTTCTTTTTGGGCGCGCGGCTCTTAAAGTCCTTGTAGGCCTCGAACTCGTAGCGCAGGCAGCACATCAGGCGGCCGCACACGCCGCTGATCTTGGACGAGTTGAGCGGCAGGTCCTGCTCTTTTGCCATGCGGATCGAGACGGGCTCAAACTGTCCGCCAAAGCGCGTGCAGCAGAGCTCCTGTCCGCATTGGGCGTAGCCGCCCACCAGGCGGGTCTCGTCGCGCACGCCGATCTGGCGCATGTCGACGCGAATGTGCAGCGTCGAGGACAGGTCCTTGACGAGCTGACGAAAATCGACGCGCTCCTCGGCCGCAAAGTAGAACACGGCCTTCTCGCCGCCAAACAGGTACTCGACGCCGACCGGCTTCATCTCGAGGTCGAGCTCCTTGACCAGGCGGCGGAAGTCGACCATGGCCTCGTCGCCCTGGATGGCCAGGTCGTCGGCAAGCTGCAGGTCGATGTCGCTCGCCACGCGCAGCACGGGCTTGAGCGGCTGACCGATCTCGTCTTGCGGCACCTCGAAGGGATCGGCCGTGACCAGGCCGATCTCGGTTCCGCGCTCGGTGGAGCAAATGGCATAATCGGCCTCGAGGATATCCAAATCCTGCGGATCGAACCACAGGTCGCGCGAGGCGTAGGTAAACTTAACGGGTACGACTAACGGCATTTCAGTGCCTTCCTGATATCGAACAGCATGACCTCGATGGCCAGCTGGGGAGTAACGTTCCTGGCAATGTTGCGCTCGGCGGTCGCGACTGCCTCGAGCGCCCGCGTGGCACCCGCAACATTGGTCGCGGCGGCAAGCCGCCCGATCGTGTCGCGCACGTCCTCGTTCACTACGTCGGCTGCCTCGTCCTGAAGCGTCAGCAGCACGTCGCGCATGAGCGTCCGCGCGCTCGCCAGCGCTTCCATGATACCCGAACGCTCGCGCGCGTTGAGTTCGCGCTTGTTGCGGTCCTCAAGCTGCTTCAATGCTCCACGCGACAGGTAGTCGGCATTTTGCTCGAGCACCTTTTCCTGCGTGGACTTGACCTCGGCGAGCGGCGCCTTGACGGCGACGATGAGCGACTTGGCGCGACTGAGCACGTCGGCCTCGTCGGCGGCAATGAGTGAGTCGATGGCACGGACCATCTGACGGCGAGCGTCCTGGCGCTCGGCGCTCTTGAGGAACTCGATACCGCGCGTGGGGCTCCCCGCCACGGCGACCGCCATGCGACAACGCGCGAGGTCCTGGCCGGTGGCGCGGCTCACGGCCTGCGCGGCCACGGCGGGCGACACCAGCCGAAACGGCACGCACTGGCAGCGGCTCACGATGGTGGGCAGCATCACGTCTGCCGAGGTGCCCAGCAGGATGAACATGACACCCTCGGGCGGCTCCTCGAGCGTTTTGAGCAGCGCGTTGGCGGTGTTGGCGCGCAGTTGCTCGGCACGGTCGATGATGTAGACCTTGGCCTTGGCACGGATGGGCGCCAGTGGCACGTCATCGAGCAGCTCGCGGGTCTGGGCAATGAGGTAACCCGTGGCGCTCTCGGGCGTGTAATAGTGCACGTCGGGGTGCGTATGGCGGGCGACGCGCACGCAGCTATCGCATGAGCCGCAGCCATCCTGCTCGCACAGGAAGGCTTGGGCGAGCGCCCACGCGGCGTCGAGCTTGCCCGCGCCGGGAGCGCCCAAAAACAGGTAGGCGTGCGATGCGCGACCGCTAGCGACGGCATTGGTCAAAAAGTCACGCACGCGCTCTTGGGTGTCGAGCTTGGCCAGCAGGCTTGCCTGAGCGGGGGCCATGTTACTCGGCCTCCTTGGCAAGCGCGGCGGCGACGGCTTCCTGCGGAATGTCGAGACCGTACGCGCGAACCTGCTCGACCGTCTTCTCGAAGACTTCCTCGATGGTCGCGGTGGCGTCGATGAGCTTTACGCGGGCGGGTTCCTCGGCAGCAATTGCGCAAAAGCCCTGGTAGACACGCTCCTGGAATGCCATGCCTTTTGCCTCCATGCGATCTGCCGCGCCACGGGCGGCCATGCGCAACGCCGCCTGCTCGGGCGTGATGTGGTAGACGAGTGTGAGCGCCGGGTGCGTACCGGCGACGGCCAGGTTGTTGGCATCGCGCACCATCTGGCGATCGAGGCCGTCGGCAAACGCCTGGTAGCAGGTTGTGGAATCGTAGAAGCGGTCACACAGTACCACCTTGCCGACAGCAAGGGCGGGTGCGATGACCTCGTGCACCAACTGGGCGCGCGCTGCCTCGTAGAGCAGCAACTCGCAGGTGTCGCCCATCGCCGTATTGGCGGGGTCGAGCAACAGAGCACGGATCTTTTCGCTGATGGCAGTGCCGCCCGGTTCGCGCAGGCTCACAACCTGGTGGCCAGCGAGCTCGAGCGCACGGGCGAGCAGGTGCGCCTGCGTGGACTTGCCGGCACCGTCGACGCCCTCGAGCGTGATAAAGCTATGTTGAGCAGGCTCAAAAGCCATGGGCGCAGCCCCTTCCTACAAGGCGCGTAAATGCGAGTTACAGCAACCAAGCCATGATACCCCAGTGCTCGGCACGTCCCCAATGGCTAAAGGCGCCTTTCCAAAGTTGCGGTGAAATAGGGACTGATTGAAGCTCTGAGACCGCCAAACAGTCCCTATTTCACCGCAACTTATGATGGGGAATTTTGGATGCTGGGTATAATCGTCGTATTGCATTGAAATGTGGCGAAAGGAGTGGCAATGTCTCGGTATTGCGCCTCGTGCGGCAAGCTTCTTGCAGATGATGCCAAGTTCTGCACCTCGTGCGGTGCACCCGTTGAGCAAACAGCCGCGAGCGATAGCCAGCCCGCTTTTGAGCAGACCGGCTCCCTTGATACGCCGCAAGCCAAGGCGGACGACCCCCTCGCCTATAGCCCCGACCCCGCCGCAGGGACCGAGGCCGTCGAGACCACGCAGCGCATACCCGTCGCGAGCGGCTCGCCCCAACAGCAGCCGGCTCCCGCATACGCGCCCGCTTCGCCACAGACCCCCGCTCCCAAAAAGAGCGGCACCGGGCCGCTTATCGCCGTTATCGTTGTGCTGGTGGCGATCATCATCGCCCTGGTCATTTTCTTTGTGATCAAGCCTTTCGACAACGCCGCCACGCAGACGACTGCCGCGGTAGCTAAGCTGCACCATGACGTCGACGACGATGACCTAAAGCCTCTCGGCGATCCCAACAGCCTGTACGACGATGATGACGATGACGACGAGGATGGCGGCGAAGCAACGCTCTCCGAGCAGAACCTCTACCGCCGACTGAGCGAATACTACGACTTGCTCGAAGACCTCGACAACTACGTCCGTGGCTGCGCGCAGAACTTCAACGGCAGCTATCTGGAAGAGGATCGAACCACCCGTCAAAATCTCGCCGACGTCGCCGAGCGCACGGAGGACACCATCGAGCAGTATTACGACATCGTCGAGGACCTGGACGTCCCGACGAGCTCTAAGAACTACAGCTCCTGGAAAGACATCGTTACCCTGTATGACGACCTGGACCACCGCATTGACGCGATCTGCGATGCCTGGGAGATCAGCCTGAAGTACGCAAAGCCCGCGGACCACAAGAATGAGATCGTGGCGCCGCTGTCACGCGACAACGTGGCGGGCACTAATGACAATAAGTACCGCCTAGACTTTGAGGAGCGCTATCCCGGCGCCAAACCTGTCGAGGTGAACTAGCGCTTTGTCGTTCCCGAGCCGGCAGTTAGGGACGTTCCTAAACTGCCGGCAGAAAAGGAACGTCCCTAACTGCCGGTCAAAAAAACGAGCGAGGATCGCGGGGTCCTCGCTCGTTTTTTTGGGCAATGTTTCGACTGCGCCGTTACTTGTCGGCGGCTGCTTTCTTGGCAGTCGACTTCTTCGCGGTCGTCTTCTTGGCGGCAGTGGCTTTCTTAGCCGTCGTCTTCTTTGCCGTGCTCGCCTTGGTTGTGGTCTTGCGACCGCGGGCGGGCTTCTTCTCCTTGGTCGGGCAGTCCATGTTGACGCAGATACGCCACGGACCGCGCGCCGTGTTGACCACCACGATGGGGGCGCCGCACTCGGGGCAGGTCTCGCCCGTCGCCTCGAGCTTGCCGCGCGCCGGCAGCGGATAGCTCACGCCGCAGTCATCGTAGTTGGTGCAGCGGATAAAGCGCTTGCCGCTCTTCTCGCTCTTGTGCGCGATCAGGTCGCCGTGACGTCCGGCCTCGGCACACACCTTGCACTCGCCCACCTTAAGGTCGGGCTCGTAGTTGGTGGGGCACGTTGGGTTCACGCAGATCTCGAAGGCCTTCTGGCGGAACGGCTGGCACTTAATGCGCGGCGCGCCGCACTCGGGGCACACGGCCGCCTCGCCCTCGAGCGGGCTCACCTTGACGCCGCTCGGCACCGGATAGGTCACATCGCAGTCGGGCCAGCCCATGCAGCCGATAAAGCTGCCGCGGGTCTTGGCGCTCGTCTTCATAACCAGGTCCTTGCCGCACTTGGGGCAAGCGCCCACACGTGCATCGGCCGTGACGGCGTCGCTGATGGCGTCGCCCAGCTCCTGCGTGTGCTTGAGCAGCTCGTCGAGCACGCCAGCCAGCAGCGCGCGCGAGTGCGTCACGACATGCTCTTCGGTATCCTCGCCGCGCTCGACGCGGGTCATATCGCCATCAAGCTCGCTGGTCATATCGGGGCTCGTGATGCGCGGGGCAAACTGCGACAGTGCATCGATAATGGCGATACCCAGCTGGCTCGGCTCCACAGGATCGTTCTTGAGATAGCGCACGGCATACAGACGCTCGATAATGCTCGCGCGCGTGGACTTGGTACCCAGGCCACGCTTTTCCATCTCCTGCACGAGCTTGCCCTGGCTGTAGCGTGCGGGCGGCTCGGTCTGCTTGGCCTCGAGCTTCATGTCGAACACGTCGACCGTATCGCCCTGCTCCAGCGGCGGCATCTGCTCGTCGCGCTTAAGGCCGTACGGGTACGCCTCGCGGAAACCCGGGGTCACGAGCACATCGCCCGAAGCCACGAACGGCTCACCGTTCACGTCGAGCTCGAGCTTGGTGTTCTCGATGGTCGCGGGACCCATAAGCGTCGCCAGGAAGCGGCGGGCGATGAGGTCGTAGAGCTTGCGCTGGCCGCCGTCGAGCGTGGACGGATCGCCCTCGCCCGTGGGATAGATAGGCGGGTGGTCGGTGGTCTCGACTTTGCCGCGCGTGGGCTTCATGGGGCCGGCGAGCACCTTTTTGCATACGGGCGCCAGCGCCGGGTTAATCTTTGCCAGGTCGCTCACCACGGCGCCCAGATCGAGCGTCGCGGGGTACACGGTGTTGTCGACACGCGGGTAGCTGATAAGACCGGCCATGTAGAGGGACTCGGCGATGCGCATCGTACGCGCAGGCGAGATGCCCTCGGCCGCGGCGGCAGCCTGCAGCGAGGTCGTCGCAAACGGCGTGGGCGGCTGCTGCTTACGCGAGCGCTTGGTCACCGCGGCAACGGTCGCCGTCGTAGCGCCGTCGACGTGGCCGTACGCCATCTCGGCAGCATCTTTGTCGGTAAAGCGCGCTGTCTTGTGCGCGATCTTAAAGCGATCGTCCTCGGCAGCGCCCTGCGCGGCACCCATGCCGCAAATCTGCCAATAGTCCTCGGGCACAAACGCCATGCGCTCGCGCTCGCGCTCGACCACCAGGGCAAGCGTCGGTGTCTGCACGCGGCCGGCGGAGCGCACGTTGCCAAAGCCGCCAAACTTGGCGAGCGTCAGATAGCGCGTGAGCACCGCGCCCCAAATGAGGTCGATGTGCTGGCGGCTCTCACCGGCATCGGCCAGGTTCTGGTCGAGCGAGACGAGATTATCGAAGGCCTGCGTGATCTCGGCCTTGGTAAACGAAGAGTACTGGGCGCGGGCAACCGGCAAATCGGGCGCCACCTCACGCACCTTGTTGAGGGCGTCCGAACCGATCAGCTCGCCCTCGCGATCGAAGTCCGTGGCGATGATGACGCTGTCGGACTTTTTGGCGAGGTTCTTAAGCGAGCGGATGAGCTCTTTCTCGGCCGGAAGCTTAATGACGGGCGCCCAGGTGAGATAGGGCAGGCTCTCGAGCTTCCAGCCCTTGATGGAAATGCCATCGGCAAGGAACGGCTTGCGCTTGGTGTCGTACGGCGGGCGGGCCAGGCCATCGGGCATATCGGCCGGCAGCATTTCGCCGTCCTCCGTGACCGAATACCAGCCCAACTTTTTATCGAACAGCACACTGTCGCAAAAATCGGGTGCCAGGATGTGACCGGCAAGGCCGATCGTCACGCACTCCTCGCCCTTCCACTCAAAACGGTAGATGGCGGTGTTGTACACCTTGTCCTTTTTGGGCTTACCCGTGGACAGACGCTCGGCGATCTGACGCGCGGCGTCGTTTTTCTCAGCGATGATGAGCTTCAAAAGAGGCTCCTATCTCGTGTGTCTGCGGCTGCGCCCGCCCTCTTGGCGGCCGACTTACGCCCTTGCTTGCTCAATCTGCCCGATGAGCCAATCGCACCAGGCATCCATGCCCTCGCCCTTGCGCGCGCTCACGGCAAACCGCGGCGCCTGCGGATTGAGGTCATCGAGTGTCTTAGTATACCTATCCATGTCAAAATCGAAAGCCGGGGCCACGTCGACCTTATTGAGCAGCTGCGCGCCGGCGTGCTGGAAGATGCCCGGGTACTTGATGGGCTTGTCGTCGCCCTCGGGCACCGAGAGGATCATGATGGACAGGTTCTCGCCCAGGTCAAAGTCGACCGGGCAGACCAGGTTACCCACATTTTCGATAAAGATGACGTCGATGTTCTCCAGACCGACGGCCTGGTCGAAGGCATCGACGGCCTCCATGATCATGTTGCCCTCGAGGTGGCACAGGCCGCCCGTGTTGATCTGGATGGCGGGCATGCCGGCTTCCTTCATGGTGATGGCGTCGACGTCCGAGGCGATATCGCCCTCGATAACGGCACAGCGCAGGCTGGCTTTGTCACGCAGGCGCTCGTTGGTGCCCAGAATCGTGGTGGTCTTACCCGAGCCAGGGCTCGACAGCACATTGATCACGTAAGTGTTCGTCTGCTCAAACCGCTGACGCAGCTGATCTGCCAGGCGCTCGTTGCGCGACAGAATCGGCGACGCGATATCAATCGTTTTCTCGGCCATACTTAGCGCTCCTTACTTTGGCCCTTTTATACCCCATCGCTAGATGGCGAGCGTGCTAATCGTCGGGGGTCTCGATCTCGATACTTGCGATGTCGAGTTCGCGGCCATGCAGCAGACGCACGTTGGCACCGCCACATTGGGGACAACGGCAATGGAAACGGTCGTGCTCAAAGACCTCACCGCAGTCCAGACACTCGCTTTGTGGATGGACTTCCTCCACGGCAAGCTCGCAGCCGCGCGTGAGCGGGTCCTCGTCGCGAAACGTCTCCCACGCAAAGTCAAGCGCCTCGCGCACGACCTCGGTCATATCCCCGATACGCAGCGTTACCAAAACGGCACGCGAGGCCCCCGCCCCACGCGCCGCGCGAATCACTGTATCGAGTATGCCGTTGACAATGCCAACCTCGTGCATACCGATTTACTCCTCGTCGTCCTCGTCGTCCGAGAACAGGTCCAGACGGCTCACAAACAAGCCCTCCTTGCCCTCGCGCGCGGTAATGACCACGCGGGCGATGGCGAGCGAAATCTCGTAGAGCGAGAGCAGGGCGCCATACATGAGGCCCAGCGTAACGGGCGAGCCGTCGGGCGTAATCACAGCCGAACCCACAAGCAGGCCTACGTACACGTAGCGCCAGGCGCTGCGGAAGGCCGCGTAGGACACGATGTGGAAGACGGACAGGTAGAAGATGATGAGCGGCAGCTCAAACGCCACACCAAAGCCGATCATAAAGAGCAGCTCCATGTTGACGTAGTTCTCCAGGTCGGGCAGCGCCGTGGCGACGGCCGAGGTCTCGCCGATAAGCCACTCAAAGCCCGCCGGGATGATGATGAAGTAGCAGAAGATGGCACCCAAGAAGAACAGCACCGTCGAGGCGAGCACCGTGGGCACGACCCATTTGCGCTCGTTGGGACGCAGTGCCGGCAGGAAAAATGCCAGAATCTGCCAGATGATCATGGGCGTGCACATGACCACGGCCATCTTGATGGCCAGCGAGAAGCGCAGTCCAAAGCCGCCGAGCGTGGTGGTGATGTAGAACTTACCGTCCGGCACAAAGGAGCGGATGGGGTCTTCCAGGATGTCGAGCACCACGGGCGTGGCGAAATACAGCACGATGGCGGCGGCAAACACCGACACGACCACGATGGTCAGGCGGCGACGGAGCTCGCCCAGGTGATCGAAGAGCGGCATGCGCGCAGGTCCGATAGGCATTACTCATCGCCTCCCTTCGGGGCGTCGGCGGCAGCAGTCTCGGCAGCGGCATCGTCGGTGGCCTCGAGCTCGCGAGCGAGCTGGTCGACGACGGCCTTGCGCTTGCGGGGACGACGGGCGTAGAGGTCAGCCGTCGTGGGCTCTGCCGGCTCGGGCTCGGGCTCCGGCTCTGCAGCAGGCTCGGGCTCGACGACAGGCCCGGCGGCAGCGGCAGGCTCGGCACCCTCGGCCTTGGACTCCTCAGCAGCACCCTCGCCCTCGGCGGCAGCCTCGCTCGCGGCCTTCTCGGCAGCAAGACGGGCGCGACGCTCGGCAAAGGTCTCCTTCTTGGCGGGCGCTGCCGTCTCGGCGGCATCCTCGTCCGCATCGGAATCGTCGTCGGTCGCAGCAGCCTTCTTGGGCTTGACCGGAGCCGAAGCGGCCTCACTCACCGGATCGATAATCTCGGACTGAACAACGGCCGTCATCTTTTCCTGCGTCTCGCGGAACTGACGGATGGCACGGCCGATCGTGCGGCCCATCTGCGGGAGCTTATCCGGGCCAAACAGCAAAAAGCCGAAGACCACGATGATCGCGAGCTCACCCTCTCCAATACCAAACACACATACCTCCAAGGCTCGATGTGAGTCGAGCCCGCACCGCGCCATTCGGCCGGAACTCGTCTATTCATTCGGTCAAGTATAGCGCCCGGACGCCAAAACGTCCGAGCGCATCACAAACATATGCCAAACGGCACGCCCTTTTTGGGGGCAAAGATTATGCAGCGGTGATCGAAATTTCCTGGTCGACACCCAACAGCTGAACCACGCGCATCACCGGGGGCTGCACATTGGTGCAGCCAAAGCGCTTGCCGTGATCGACCGCGTGGTGCGCGGCGCCCACGAGCACGCCAATGCCCGTCGAATCGATGTAGCTCACCTGGGCAAAATCGAGCTCAACGGCCTCAGTGGGCTGCTCGAGCGCCAGGTCGATGGCATTGCGCAGGCTATCGGCGTTAGAGATATCGATTTCGCCGGTCACCTTGATGGTGTAGAGCTCCGGCGTGGGGTTCGTGGAAATACCCAAATCCATGTATGTGCTCCTTTGCGTATCGAGAGTGCGAAATGTACGAGGCGCGGACTTGCAGGGCTCTGCGCGTTAGGCGCGCTCGGCACGCGCGAGCTCGGCAGCGACGAGCTTAACGGCCAGCACCAGTACGTCGAGCGCGGCCTCCAGGTCCTCGACCGTGGGATAGCTCGGCGCGATGCGGATGTTGGTGTCGCGCGGGTCCTTGCCATAAGGCCAGGTGGCACCAGCCGGCGTGAGCTTGACGCCCAAGTCGGCACAAAGCGCGGCAACCTTCTGGGCCGAGCCCTCGGGGCCATCAAAGCTCACAAAGTAACCGCCACGGGGATGCGTCCAGGTGGCGCAACCCGTGTTACCCAGGCCTTCGGTAAGCTTGCGCTCAACGGCCTCAAAGCGCGGGCGCAAAAACTCGGCATGCTTTTTCATGTGCTCCTTGACCGCCTCGATGGTGGGAAGGAAACGCACATGACGCAGCTGATTGAGCTTGTCGGCGCTGATGAGGCCGGCCTTCAGGCGCTTGGAGAACTCCGCGATAACCGCGGGGCTCGCACCGATAAAGCCGATACCGGCACCCGGGAAAGTGATCTTGGACGTCGAGGCGAATGCCACCACGCGGTCCTCGGTGCCCGCCGTGCGGGCAAGATCGAAGATGTTGGCGAGCTCGTCGGTCTCGTCGTACAGGTCGTGCACGCAGTAGGCGTTGTCCCAGAAGATGCGGAAATCGGGTGCGGCCGTGGGCATCTCGACCAGGCGACGCACGGTGTCCTCGCTAAAGGTAATGCCCGTGGGGTTGGAATACTTGGGCACGCACCAGATGCCCTTGATGGAGTCGTCGGCGGCAACCAGGCGCTCGACCTCGTCCATGTCGGGGCCAGTCTCGGTCATCGCGACAGGAACGTTCTCGATACCCAGATCGGCGGTAATGCCAAAGTGACGGTCGTAGCCGGGAACCGGGCACAGGAACTTGACCTTCTTGCCGTCGTGCGCGGCCTCGTAGGCATCCCAAGGCTCGCTGCCGCACGAGCCGCAACGCCAGAACATGCCGGCAATATCGTGCTCGATCAGCAGGCTCGACGAACCCAGCACGAGCGTCTGCTCGGCGGGGCAACCTAGGAACTCCCCTGCCAGCTTGCGTGCCGAGGGAATGCCCTCAAAGCAGCCGTAGTTGGAGCAGTCGACGTTGCCGTCGTGCAGATCGGCGTCGGCATTGAGGATATCGAGCATGGGGCGCGAGATGTCCACCTGGGAGGGCGACGGCTTGCCGCGGGCCATATCGAGTGCCAGACCCTTGGCCTTGACCTCGGCGACCTCGGCTTTGAGCGCCTCGATGGCGGCATCGAGTTCGGTGGTTTCCATCTTCTGGTAGATCGTCTGCATGGGTGCGACCTTTCGCGAAGCGGGACGTTGCAGTTCGTCTAAGTATAGACCGCCACCGCCGTAACGGTATGAAGCCGTGATAGATTAAGTTCATCGCAATGAATTAGAACATCGCCGCGCATGCCGGCGTGGGGCGCCCAAGGAGGCACTATGGAATACGGTTCGTTTAGGGCCGAGGAGTTCGGCGACCTGCAGCGCCTGGTCGACGGGCTGTTTTACGACCGACACGCCATCGACCGGCTTGATCTGATCGTGCAGGCCGAGATCTTGGACCTGGCGCCCGACCTCATGGAGATCGTGAACCTTTTGCCACCCGGCTATTACGACCGCCAATCGCTTTGCGACCAGATCAACTCCGCCTTAGCCGCCCACGGCTGGGGCGCTGTCTACGGCACCGTGGAATAAGCCTCGAGGCCGGCGATTTGGCCCGCTTCCCGACCTTGGCGAGGCTTGTTTTAGGGCTTGTGGCCAAAAAAGGGCAAATATGAGTACTGTTACCTTTTTAGTAGCAGCGATTCTTGGTCGAAATCGGCAAAACTCGACTTGAAACTTCCTAATCACCGTCAGCTAGCGCCAAATTGGAAGTCGATGGTCACTCATTAACGTACAGTTCTTATAACTTTGTTCATTATTTTCCACACCTAAAATGATACGCCGTTTGTGACAGTACTCACAAACGGCGTTTTTTGACCACTGGCGTGTCTGGCAGGCGGCAAGCACCGCCCGAATCCGCATTTTGAACGCGCCCGAATCGGTTCTGGAGCCGGTTTTCGCGCTCTTACTCGTCTTTGGGCGAGGGATGCTTGCAGACCACGCTCATGTAGATCATGCCGAGCACGGCTGCGGTGACCGAACCGGCGAGAATAGCGGCCTTGGCTGCAAGAACCTCAAACTGGGCCGTCGGGAAGGCAAGGCCGCTGATGAGAATCGACATGGTAAAGCCGATACCGCCCAGAATGCCCACGCCGGCAATCATGTGCCAGTTGACATTGTGCGGCAGCTCGCAGGCCTTAAGCTTAACCAGGGCAAACGTCATACCAAAGATGCCGATCGGCTTGCCCAGCAGCATGCCAAAGTACACGCCGAGCGTCACCGGATCGGTGAGCAGCGTGCTCATGTCCACGCCCACTAAGCGAACCTGAGCGTTTACGAACGCAAAGATCGGCAGGATCACAAAGTTGACCGGCGTGGAGATCAGACGCTCCATACGGATAAGCGGCGGGGTCACGCGGTGCATGACGCGCTCGACCTTGGTAGTCGAGACGGTAAAGTCATGCTGGCCCAGGATGTGTGCCTCGTCGTCGTAGCGGTCATCGAGCAGCGGCAGGCACTCGCCCAGCCAATCGGTGAGACTATCGAGCTTGACGCCGCACTTGGCCGGAATGGTGAAGGCCAGGATGACGCCAGCAAGCGTGGCATGTACGCCGCTCTTGAACATGCAGAACCACAACAGCAGCCCCAGTACCGAATACGGGGCAAGGCGGTAATGCTGCGTCTTGTTGAGCCACACGAGCGCGCAGGTCACAAGCGCGGCGGCGCCCAACCAAAACGGATTGGGGCTCTGACCGTAGAAGATGGCGATGGCGGCGATGGAGATCAGGTCGTCGGCGATAGCGAGCGTCGAGAAGAACACGCGCACGCCGTTGGGAACGCGGTTGCCCAAAAGCGACAGCACGCCCAGCGCAAAGGCAATATCGGTTGCCATGGGGATGGCCCAACCGTTGCGGGCGCCGGCATGGTTAAAGATCAGGTAGATGCAGGCGGGAACGACGACGCCGCCCACCGCCGCCAACATGGGAAGCATGGCCTGACGCGGATTCTTGAGCTCGCCGACCGTCATCTCGTACTTAAGCTCAATGCCCACCAACAAAAAGAAAATCGCCATGAGGAAGTCGTTGACGAAAAGCTCAACGGTGAGACCAGCCGTAAGGTTGCCCAGACCCACATACAGCGGGGTCTCCAAAAAGTGATGGATGGCCTCGTAGGCATCGGTATTGGCGCAGATGACGGCGGCGATGGCGGCGATCACCATGACGGCGGCAGAAATGGTGCCGTTCTCGGCAATGCGCTCCCAGATGTCGTGACGTTCAAAGCGCTTGCGCTCACGAACGTTGAACAGCTGCTCAGTTGCTGCCATGGGCGGCTCCTTTCACGGGAAAGTTCCCGTCTTAAAAAAGCACGGCCCGCCCAAGTGGCGGCGCCGCGCTCTATCGTATTACGCTTGCATCTAGCCTACCCTGCACGACAAGCACGCAGGCGTGGCCGAAAAGCGGAACCACAGGTTGAACATTATTTGCTCAACGGCACGGGCGCGCCTGCCCAAGAGACGACGCAGCGCCGTGCACAAAAAACGACCGGAGCGCGGGGCGTCCGCGATCCGGTCGTGGCGTTCGGTCAACTAAACCTAGCAGGCGGCCATGATGGGGGCAGCGACCTGCTTCTTACGGGAGAGGACACCCGGCATCCAGACGCCGTCGTGCTCGTCGGCAATGCCCAGGCCCTTCTGAGCGGCCTCAGTCTCGCCCTCGAGCAGGACCTGCGAGCCCTCCTCCATGATGTCAGTGATGCACAGGACGATGCCGTCAGCACCCTTCTCGGCGGCGTAGGCGCGCATGGCCTCGCGGATCTCGTCAATCATGCCAAGCGCACGGCTCTTGTCGACGGTCTCGTACTGGCCAATGAGCAGCTTCTTGCCAGCGGGCTCGAACATCTTGATGTCGTTGCCGACCATCTCGGCTGCAGTGAAGGAGCCGGACGGACGGGTGAGGAAGACCTCCATGCCAAACTTGACCGGGTCGACGCCCACCTGCTCGCCGAGCTTGGCGGCGACGGCGCGGTCGACATCGGTGGTGGTGGGGCTCTTGAGCATGAGCGTGTCGGTCATCATGGCCGAGAGCAGCAGCTTGGCCTGGACGTCGGAAAGCTCAACGCCGAGCACGCCGGCGAGCTTGGTGACGATGGTGCAGCTGGAACCCCAGGGCAGGCAGATGTAGTGCAGCGGGCCGGCGGTCTCGAAATCGCCGATGCGGTGATGATCGACGACGCCAAAGACCGTGGCGTCCTTAAGGCCGGCGACAGACTGGGCGGACTCGTTGTGGTCGGTGAGGACGACGAGCTGGCCGGCCTCGACGGACTCGATCACGCGGGGCTCGGCAATGCCGGCGTCGGCAAGCAGCTTGGCGGACTCGGCCGGAAGCTGACCAAGGGCGCAGGCCTCGTAGGTGTTGCCGGCATACTCAACTTGGTTGAGCAGCTGGGACAGGACGACGGCGCTCATGATGGCGTCGTTATCGGGGTTCTGGTGACCAAAGACAAGAACGTTTGCCATGGATATCCTCCACTTGATATGTGTACTTGGACGTAGCTATGGTAGCACGCTGACGCCGAACCTTATGAGACGGAAGGGTCGCGGCACAATTTGGGGCAGGCGCTGAGGCGAGGTCAGGGACGAAGCCTGTCCCCCTTTCACCACCTGCCCCCGCACCAGCTATTTACCGGCGGCGCGCAGGGCTACGTAAGCGGCACCGATGATGCCGGCGTCGTTGCCGAGCGAAGCGACCTTAATGGGCGTCTCGCGCGAGGCGGAGAGCGCGTACTGCTTAAAGTGCTCGCGGACCTTGTCGCGGTAGACATCGGCCGAAGCGGAAGCACCGCCGCCGATCAGGAACATCTCGGGATCGACCACGTTGGCAATAAGCGCCAGGGCGCGGCCGAGATAGTCGGCCATGGTATCGGCAGCTGCCAGCGCGAGCTTGTCACCCTCGCGGCAGGCCTGGAACACGTCCTTGGAATCAGAAGGCCCGGTGAGCTCGATGGGCTCGACGCCCGCCTTCTTGCACTCGGCAAGGTAGTTACTCACCACGCCGGTGGCGCTGGAATACTGCTCCAGATGGCCATGGCCGCCACAGCCGCAGGTGCGCTCCTCTTCGGGGTTCAGGCACATGTGGCCAATCTCGCCGCCGGCACCCACAACGCCCGATACCACGTCGCCGTTAACGATAACGCCACCGCCCACGCCGGTACCGATGGTGACCATCACCACGTTCTGTACGCCCTTGGCAGAGCCGAGCCAGGCCTCGCCCATGGCAGCGGCGTTGGCATCGTTTTCGTACTTAACGACCGCGTCGGGGCAGTGCTCCTGAATGGCGACTCTTAGCTCGGGCAGGTTAATGGCAATGTTGGCCTTGACCTTGGCATCGCCCGATGCCGGGATGGGGCACGGAACGGCCAGGCCAATACCCGCCACAAAGGCGCGCGGAATCTGGGCCTTGGCGACCACCTGGTCGATAGCCTCGGTCACCGCGGCAAAGCCCGCGGCGTCAACGATAGGAGGCGTGGGCACGCTGGCCTTGGCAAGCAGGTTGCCGTCCTCGTCGAACAGGCCTTCCTTAACCGAAGTGCCGCCAACGTCGATGCCGATATAGTACTGCTTAGGTTCCATGGGAGCCCACCTTTCTCGTTTAAACATTGCCTGTATGGTACCGCTCCCCAGGCAAAAACCTGTCAAAAAGGGACAGGTTTGTTTTGGCAGGTTTTATCTGGGAAAACGCAAGGCATGAAATTCGGTTCGCTGGGCGGCAAAACGGCCCAACCCCGTCCTCGAGCCAATCAATTTGCTCAATACCACATTATTAGAGTGCATATTAATTTGAAGCGCTCTAGTTGTTAAAGAGAAGCGTTTTTCAATTATCTCTTTCTCGAACTTTTCAAAAACGCAATAGGGATGCTTAGGCGTGGACTATACTTTCGTTTGTACTCAATCAAGCCGGAAAGGAGGTTCCATGATTCCCAAATACGAGGCAATAGCTGCAGATATCCGTCGAAGCATCGAGGACGGCGCTCTAAAGCCGGGCGACAAGCTGCCCACCGTCGTTGAGTTCTGCGAGCTCTATAGCGTTTCCAAAATCACCGTCAAACGAGCTATTGAGCAGATTACCGATGAAGGTCTTGTTACCAGCCGGCGCGGATCGGGCACCTACGTTAAGGACACGGCGGGGCTTCCCGGCCAGGCGTTTTTCCAGGGCAAGAACGATCGCTCCCAGGGCTTTTCGTATGAGCACCGCGGGGAGAAGGTGACCTCGGTGGTCTACGATTTCTCGATTGTCAATCCGCCAGCAGACGTCGCTGCCCAGCTGGGAATTGCCGAGGACGACTTTGCCTATCACATCGTGCGCGTGCGCCAGGTCGACGAGAAGCCCATCGTCATCGAGTACACCTACATGCCTCTCGAGCTGATACCGGGCCTTAAAAAGAAGGACCTGTACGGATCGGTCTATAGCTTTATCCGCGAGCAATGCGGGCTGAAGATTTCGAGCTTCCACCGCACCATCCGTGCCGTGGCGGCAACCGAGGAAGAGGCCGAGCGCCTGGACACCAAACCCGGCTCTCCCCTGCTCGAACTCAACCAGATTGGCTTCTTGGATAGCGGCACCGCGTTTGAATATTCTGTCTCGCACAACGTAGGCGACCGCTTTGAGCTGCACAACGTAACGCTGGCCTAGTTTTGTAATCCGGTGGGTGCTCGTTTTGAGCTGTCTTACGCGGCACCCGCACAACCTTATGGGAGTATGCACATGTCCGATTTGATTAAACTCACGCCGATCTTCCACGAGAAGATCTGGGGCGGCCGCCAGCTGGAGACCGTATTTGGTTACGACATTCCCGAGGGTCCCATCGGTGAGTGTTGGGCTATCTCGGCCCACCCCAACGGCGACTGCCAGATCGCGGAGGGCCCGTACGCCGGTCACACGCTTTCGTGGCTGTGGGCCGAGCACCGCGAGCTCTTTGGTAACTGCGAGGGCAAGGAGTTCCCGCTGCTCATTAAGATTCTAGACGCCAAGGACGACCTTTCGATCCAGATCCATCCCAATGACGAGTACGCCGCCGAGCACGAGAACGGCAGCCTGGGCAAAACCGAGTGCTGGTATGTACTGGACTGCGAGCCCGGCGCCACGATCATCGTCGGACAGCGCGCGCACGACCGCGCCGAGGCCGCGCGTATGATCGAGGACGGCCGCTGGGACGACATGCTCAACGTGCTGCCGATCCACAAGGGCGACTTTTTCCAGATTGATTCCGGTACCGTCCACGCCATCAAGACCGGCACGCTCATTTTGGAGACGCAGCAGTCGAGCGACGTGACGTATCGCCTGTACGACTACGACCGTCCCGGCACCGACGGCAAACTGCGTCCCCTGCACATTGAGCAGAGTCTCGACTGCATCGACTTTGATTCTCAGGCCCCGACCGACGGCACCGTGACCGCGCCCGAAGTCGACGGCGTGACCGAACTCGAGTCCAACCCCTGCTACACCGTCGATCGCGTGCGCGTCAACGGCAGCAAGACCTTGGAGCAGCACTGGCCCTTCATGTGTCTGTCGGTCATCGACGGCGAAGGCACCGTCTGCGGCGACCCCGTCCACAAGGGAAGCCACCTGCTAGCCCCGAGCACCGTCAGCTCCATCGACCTCGAAGGCAAGATGGAACTGATCATCAGCCACCTGTAAGCTACCGGTCCCCGAGCGCTCGCCGGGACGGGGCGCGGGGTTTGGTCGCCTGCTCGGACAGTCCTGCTCGCACGGAGAGCACATTAAGT